>NZ_JBVBZF010000019.1:0-24369 GCF_057447755.1 Fusibacter sp.
ACAAGATTTAACCCAGTGCTTGCCACAACACTAACGACAATTAGCGGTGTTTTGCCCTTGGCTTTTAAGGAAGCCTATTATGCGCAGTTCAGCTTTGCACTCATATTTGGACTCATGATGACAACGCTGATGACTTTGATATTTATTCCAACGATTTATCATCTGATAGAATTGTTTAGGACTAGAAAGGTGGTGGAAACCAATGAAAAATAAAATTTTGGGTTTAGTGATTTTAATGACGATGATATTGGTGGTAACAGGGTGTCAAAAACCAGTAGCTCAGGAGATTGGAAGCGATGAAGTTGCAAAAACAGTAGTTGAAACGGCCCCAATAATAGAAGATCAGGTGGAAGCCTTTTATATGAGTTTTGGTGAAGTAACACCTCAAAATCAAGTGGACATCATGGTTACTGGAAATGGGGAAATTGAATCTATTCTCGTTAAATCTGGTGATGTGGTAAAGGCAGAAACGCCACTTATTAAGCTTTCGACAGACCAGGTACAAATAAATTATAGTGCTCAGGAAAGTCAGTTTAGAACTATAAGAGACAATTTAAAAGTCCAGCTTGATGCTGCTCAGGATAACTATCAAAAGCAATTGGAACTCTACAACAACGGATTTGCCTCACAGGCCAGTATTGATACTTTAAAAACGCAATTGGCAACACTTGAAAAGCAATATTTAGATGCCAACAACAACTATAATAATCAAGTCAAGTCTCTTAAAAATGCGGTCAACGATAGACTTTTAACCAGCACAATTGATGGTGAAGTTGCAGCCATCTATGTGAAGGAAGGTCAAAAGATTTCTAACCAAAAAGCCATTAGTATCATCAATCGCGATAGTATTTTTGTGAAGACCATGGTGACGAGCTCATTACTCAAAAACCTAGAAATTGGAACACCTGCAGTCGTTCATCTTTCTGGAAATGCTGACAATTTGATCAATGGCGAAATTGTGAACATTGATCTTTTACCAAATCCACAGAATAAGTTATATCAAGTGGAAGTTAAACTTGAAAATCCAGATGATTCGATTTATATTGGAGATTTTGTTGAAGTTAAGTTTGTTTATGATGAACATCTTGCAACACTTGTTCCCAATGCTGCAATCTTGTATGAAGGCTCAAAAACTTTTATATTTATTTTAGACCAAAATGAAGCAAAAAAAGTGCCTGTCGTCTTAGGATTGACAAAAGACGAGAACGTTGAAATTACAAGCACTGTAGATTTAAGAGGCAAACAGATTATCGTGAAAGGTCAAAATTATATTCAAGACGGTGAGCGTGTGGCTTTAAAAAATTAATTTTATGAAACATATTGACAAGTGTTTGAAGACATATTATAATCACTAAAAATAACTTATTAAAAACGATGACGAGAAGAGTATTTCAAAATGGTAGTCGAAGCGAGCTGATGACGGTGAAAGATCAGTACGGATTTTTGAAGGAAGAACATCTCCGAGTTTCTAACCGAACTAAGAGTAGGATTAGACGTTACCTGACACGTTATCGTCAGTAGATATCGACAATTTGTCCGTATCGATGAGCAGGATCTTTTTAGATCAATCTGGGTGGTACCGCGGAAGTAAGCTTTCGTCCCTTTTTATAGGGATGAAGGCTTTTTTTATTGCAAAAAAACAGACAAGGCCATATAAAAGCGATTCGATTATGACTTATTTAAAGCACAATGTAAGAAAAGGAGGCAGTTATGAAAAAATTTGAACGTACGCATTATTGTGGTAGGTTAAGAGAAGCTAATATAGATGAATCAGTGGCACTCTCAGGATGGGTTCAAAGACGTAGAGATTTAGGGGGCGTGATCTTTCTAGATTTAAGAGATAAAACAGGCATTATTCAAATTATTTTGGATCAAAAGGATTTACCGGCTGAAATGTTTGCTGATGCAGAGACTATTCGAAGTGAGTATGTTATTCAGGTAAAGGGCAAGGTTGAAAAGCGGTCAGAGGATACGATTAACCCTTTAATCCCAACTGGAACAATCGACATCAGAGCCAATGCTTTATCAATTCTATCTAAAGCACATACACCGCCTTTCATGATTGAAGAAAATTCAAATGTTAGAGAAGAACTCAGATTAAAATATAGATTTCTAGACCTTAGAAGACCTGACATTCTTAGGAACTTAAAGCTAAGACAGCAAGTCGCTAGTGTGGCAAGAAGCTTTTTATCCAGCCAAGAGTTTATGGAAATAGAGACGCCGATTCTCACAAAGAGTACACCTGAAGGCGCAAGAGATTTTTTAGTCCCAAGTCGTATGAAAAAGGGAACCTTCTACGCCTTGCCACAGTCACCTCAGATTTATAAGCAATTGCTCATGGTGGGCGGTGTTGATCGTTACTTCCAAGTGGCAAAATGCTTTAGAGATGAGGATTTAAGGGCAGACCGTCAACCAGAATTTACCCAAGTAGACATGGAGCTCTCGTTTGTGGATGAAGAGGATATCATCGAATTACTTGAAAAACTCTTTGCAAAGATATTTGAAGAGGTAAAGGGAATATCGCTTAAGACGCCTTTTGCACGAATCACTTATGAAGATGCCATGTCATTATACGGGGTTGATAAGCCTGATTTAAGATTTGGGTTTCCAATGATTGATTTAACAGAGATTTGTAAGACCTGTGAATTTGAAGTGTTCAGATCGATTGTAAATCGTGGTGGTATCGTCAAAGCCTTGAATATCAAAGGTGGTGCAGCATTTACAAGAACGCAAATTGAGGCATTGACCCATCATGCCATGTCACTTGGCGGTAAGGGTATGGCATGGATTGCAGTTGAAGAAGATGGCAGTTTAAAATCCGTTATCACAAAATTCTTTAAAGAAGCAGACCTTGAAGCAATACTTGAGAAAACAGATGCAAAACCAGGTGACTTGCTCATATTCTCTGCAGATAAAAAGGATTTGGCATTAAGTGTTCTTGGCAGTTTAAGACTTATGGTCGGGGATATGATGGGGCTTAGAAAAGAGGATGATTATGCTTTCCTCGTAGTTACAGATTTCCCGCTCTTAGAATGGTCAGAGGATGAAAAAAGATACGTGGCCATGCATCATCCCTTTACAATGCCAAAGGATGAAGATTTAGGTTTGTTTGAAACGGCACCTGAAAAGGTGAGGGCTAAATCTTACGACATCGTCTTAAACGGTGTAGAACTTGGCAGTGGCAGTATCAGAATCCATGATGCAAGTATTCAATCTAGAATGTTCAAACTCCTCGGATTCAGCGAAGAAGAAGCGAGAGAAAGATTTGGTTTCCTACTCAGTGCTTTTGAATATGGGGTACCACCGCATGGTGGCTTTGCATTTGGCCTTGATCGTTTGATCATGCTCATGGTTGGTGCAGAGAGCATTCGTGATGTGATTGCTTTCCCTAAGATGAGAGATGCGTCATGTGCCATGACACAATCGCCTTCTGAAGTCAGTAGAGAACAACTTGAGGCACTTTCAATATTCCTTGAAGGCATGCATGCACCTAAGCATGAAGCCCCTCAGATGACGCACGAGGTCATCGAACATGTGGCTAAACTCTCGAGAATTGAACTTGATGAAACGGAGAAGGAAACGCTTACCAATGACTTAATGAAAATTATCGCCTTTGCAGATCAGCTTAGTGAAGTGGATACTTCTGATATTCATCTTAAAGAGAGCTTGGCTACGACTCAGAACGTCTTTAGAGTGGATCAAGTGAATGCTTTTGAAGATCAAGATATGCTTTTAAAAAATGCGTCACAAGTGACCGAACACTGCATCTTTGTCCCTAAAACGGTAGAATAGGAGGAAACACATGAGCACTTTAACAAAACTCACATTAGCAGAAGCAAGTGTGCTTCTCAGTAAAAAACAAATCAGCAGTGAGGAACTCACTCAGTCCTATATAAAACAAATAAAAGAAAAGGATCAGGTCATAAACGCCTATCTGCATTATGCTTATGATTCTGCTCTTGAAGAAGCAAGGGCAGTTGATGCCAAGAGAGCAAAAGGCGAAAGCCTCGGTGAGCTCGCTGGCATTCCAATGGCCATTAAAGATAATATTTCTACCATTAGCATGCCGACAACCTGCGGTAGTAGAATGCTTGAAAACTATATGGCACCATTTGATGCGACGATCGTAAAACAGCTCAAGGCTTCAGATGCTGTTGTTCTTGGTAAGCTCAACATGGATGAGTTCGCAATGGGCTCCACAACAGAGCATTCTTACTTCAAAAAGACAAAGAATCCAGTGAAACTGGACAGGGTTCCAGGTGGCTCTAGTGGTGGTTCAGCGGCGGCAGTTGCAAGCGATGAAGCCCTCTATACGCTTGGTTCTGACACGGGTGGCTCCATTAGACAGCCTGCAAGCTTTTGTGGGGTGGTTGGCATGAAGCCTACTTACGGGAGTATTTCCAGATATGGTTTGATTGCTTTTGCCTCGTCTCTAGATCAAATTGGTCCTTTCACAAAGACCGTTGAAGACATGGCACTTGTCTTACCACATTTGATGAAGAAAGATCCTATGGACTCCACCTCACTTGATTCACCTGAATACTCAATGGCTAAAATTAAAGAACGTGATTTGAAGGGTGTAAAAGTAGCTTTACCGGTTGAATTTATGGAAGAGGGGATTGACCCTGAGGTAAAGGCGGCTATTCTCAAGTCGGCAAAAACCTTAGAAGGGCTTGGCGCAGTTGTTGAAACAGTCTCTTTAAAATCATTAAAGCATGCGCTTCCAGCATATTATATTATTTCATCTGCAGAAGCGTCTTCCAACCTTGCACGATTTGACGGCATCAAATATGGTTACAGACATCCTGAATTTGATTCTCTTGAAACCCTGTATTCAAGGTCAAGACGATATGGTTTTGGCGATGAAGTGAAGCGTCGTATCCTCCTTGGGACTTATGCCCTTAGTTCAGGTTACTATGATGCTTATTATAAGAAAGCACTCAAGGTAAAAACTTTAATTATGAATGAGTTCGACTTACTCTTTAAACACTATGATGTTGTGCTATCACCTGTTGCACCGACGACAGCATATGGTTTTGATGATTGTTCAGATGATGCTCTTAAAATGTATTTAGGTGACATTTATACGGTTCCAGTCAACATTGCAGGACTACCTTCTATGTCGGTCAACTGTGGCTTTGACAAGGATGGTATGCCAATTGGAATGCAGCTCATTGGAAAGCACTTCGATGAAGCCATGCTGCTTAGGGTTGGTCATGCTTATGAAGTTCAAGCTAAAGAGGGAGGGCAATTATATGGAAAATAAATATGAAGTGGTAATAGGGCTTGAAGTTCACGTTGAACTCAAAACAAAAAGTAAAATTTTCTGTGGTTGCTCTACAGTTTTTGGTGCCAAGCCAAATACCCAGAGCTGTCCAATCTGTATGGGCTTTCCAGGAACGCTTCCCGTCTTAAATGAAACCGTTGTGGATTATGCGGTTAAGGCTGGACTTGCAACGCATTGTGACATCACAAAGGTGGGGAAACAGGATCGAAAAAATTATTTTTATCCTGATTTGCCCAAGGCATATCAAATTTCTCAATACGATTTACCACTCTGTAAAGAGGGCTTTGTGGATATTACAATTCAAGGTAAGGACAAGCGTATTGGCATCACGAGAATTCACATTGAGGAGGATGCAGGTAAATTGATTCATGATTTACATGAAGGCACCCTAATTGATTATAATAGATGCGGTGTACCCCTTGTGGAAATCGTATCAGAGCCAGATATGAGAAATGCGGATGAAGCCATCGCTTATCTTAAAAAACTTAGATCGATCTTACTCTATACTGAAATTTCGGACTGTAAGCTCAATGAAGGTTCTTTCAGATGCGACGTCAACCTTTCTGTTCGCAAAAAGGGGGATCCAGAGTTTGGCACAAGAACTGAGATGAAAAACCTCAACTCATTTGCCTTTATCAAGAATGCCATTGAACATGAGACGAAAAGACAAATTAAATGTGTGGAATCAGGCGAGGTGATCGTTCAAGAGACTAGACGTTGGGATGCCATTAAGGGTGAGTCCTATTCCATGAGAACAAAGGAAGATGCCCATGATTATCGCTACTTCCCAGATCCTGACCTTGCAACGATTATCATTGATGACGAGCGATTATCACGTCTTCAGTCAGAGCTTCCAGTTCTGCCAGATGAACGTAAAAAATCTTATATGGAAAAGTACAAGCTCACTGCCGATGCTGCAGAGCAGCTCACAGCACACAAGCAATTATCCGATTACTTTGAAGTGGGTGTCAAACGCGTAAAGACACCTTCGACACTTGCCAACCTCATGATGACCGATAGCTTTAAGAGCAGTTATGGGGATGATGACGAGCTAAAGTTTAAGATTGCACCAGAATCTTTAGCGGATGTTGTTAACCTTATAGAGGATGGCACGCTAAATCCTTCACTTGCAAAGAGAGCCATGGCTTATTTATGTGAAGAAAGTGAAACGGTTGCTACTATTATAAAGAAATACGATCTTGAAGTTCTTAAAGACCTTGCACAATTAAGAGATCATGCTGAAGCCGTTTTAGCTGAAAAACCGATGATTGTAAAGGATTATCTCAGCGGTAAAGAAAAGGCGTTTGGTGCATTCATGGGGCAAATGATGAAACGGACACAAGGGAAGGCAGACCCGGAACAATCTGAATTCGTATTTAAGTCGATTGTTGACAAGTTGAGATAATTTAATTCAAATAAAATATTTAAAGGTAAATTGAAAAGCACCGTCTATAAGTGTGTATAAACACATCTATAGGGGTGCTTTTTTTAGGTCTTGTTACTTGAAGATAAACTTTAATATTAAAGTGCAATCTGATGATTGTGTGCAATCGAGTTAACGGCTGAAAAGATAAAGGTGGCAGCAAGGTTGGCTGTGATATTATCTTGATCGAATCGTGGTGAAACTTCTGCGATGTCAAATGCAATGACTTTTTTGCTCCTAAAGATGTGTTTGAAAAACTTTAGGATGCGTTCTGGATGTAGACCTAAGGGCTGGCTGGCACTGACGCCAGGTGCAAAAGCAGACGAAAAGACATCTGTGCAAATGGTCACATATATATGCTCTTGCTGTGACATGAAATGGTCTAGTTGTTCAAAGGCTTTTTCAAGGTCACCCTCTCCGATGTCCTTTGCCATGAGGTACTTAATGTCTAATCGATCTGCTGTTTTAAATAGGTCAATCGTATTACCTCGTTTTTGTATGCCTATGCAAAAGTAATTAAAAGGCATCTGTTTTTCCAAGCAAATATCTGAAATCTGTCTGAACATGGTTCCAGAAGATCCCTGTGTTTCGTAGGGTCTAATATCAAAATGAGCATCGAAGTTAATTATCCCAAGTGGATTTAAAGGATTAAAGCTATTTTCCTTTGCAAGACCATTAAAGGTGCCGAGAGCAACCTCATGTCCACCGCCTAAAACGATTGGAAATAATCCAAGCTCTTTTAATTGGGAAACCGCATCAGCAAGATCGCTTTGGGCAAGTTCAAGGTTGCCGTCTACACAATGAACATCTCCAGCATCAAATAATTTTAAAGTTGGCAGAAAGCTACAGGGCATATTGCAAAGTTCTTTTCGAATGCTATTGGGACCTTTAGAAGCACCAGTTCTACCGAGGTTTCTTCTCACGCCCTCATCACTACAGAAACCGATAAAAGCAATACCCACTGTGAATTCTGAGTGATTTTTAAGACAGTCGTTTAAATCAAGTGGCAAAACCCATTGGTGCCACCTAAAAGCATCGTAATTTTCTGTATGATCTATTCTACCCATCCATTTGGACATGTCGGGTTTTGTGTAGTTTTTCATAAGTCCTCCTCGTTCATATAAGTCAATTTATTTTATGTCAAAGCAAATTCTAACAGACTTGCATCTTTTATAAGTCTATTTTAATGCGTCAGAAGGGACTACTCAATAGAAAAGGACAAATAACATGATTTTATATCTAGATTAAGGGTATTAACATAAATGTTATGATATCTGAAAGTGGGTGATGGGATGAATCGATTGAGTATACGCTATCAAATACTGTTTTTGCTTGTTATGACAAGTTTTTTTAGCATCATTATAATCGGGAGTGTCAGCCTTTATTCAGGATCAAAATCCCTTAAACTAGAAACAATAGAAAAAACAACCTATATTTTAGATGCAATGAAAAATGATTTTGAAAAAAATATCATAGAGTCTGAAAAGGTAATCGAAACACTTGAAAGTGCAATTTTGAGTCAACTCGATGCTTCTAAAATTCATGATAAGGCATACTTAGATCAACTTATTAAGGATATTATGCCCATCGTTGAAAGAGAAGCGCAAAACCATACACAAAGCCATACAGCATATCTTTATATCAATCCCGATTTAACCCATCAGGTCTTCGATGTTTATTATGCGGATCAAGATCAAAATGGCGTGGTTGAGCGTCAAGAAAATATACCAATATCCTATTTTGAAAGTGGCCCAAGTCCTACAGATTCGAAATCTTGGTGGTTTGGTCCGATTGAAACTGGTAGGGAATTTTGGACTGAGCCTTATCTTTGGACACTGGATAATGGTCAATCAATTGAGTTTATTTCATATACAAAACCTATTTTTATAAACGATGTCCTTTTTGGTGTCATAGGGACTGACTTGACATATGATGTCATAAAAAATAGCTTGACCATGTATAATCAAAGGGGATTTGGTAATTCTTTTATCATTGATGGAGATGATAAGCTTTTGGCTGATGAGACTTTTAATTTAGATTGGCACCTATCAGAAGCTTTGATAAAGCAGGTTCAAGAAAGTGGTTTTGCAGAAATCCAAACGAAAGTAGGCAGACGGTTAATCTTTTTGACAACCCTATCAAATCATTGGAAGATTGGGATAGAAATTGATGAACTTAAAATATATAAAAATCTTTTCAGCTACATCATCATGGTGATATCATTGATGCTCTTGCTTTTAGCGCTTTTCATCTATCTCTCTACTAAGGTCAGTAATTATATTACCTTGCCTATACTTGAAATTGTTCACACACTTGAAGCTTCATATGGCATAAGCAGTAAGTTTGAGTTTAGTGAACAACTCTTGGATCGTGAAGATGAAGTCGGCACACTTGCAAGGGCCCTAAATAGTATGTCTTTGAAAAACACTGCAAATATTTCTACCATACAGACTCAATCGGAAAAGATAATGAAAGAAATCACCCTTCGCAAGGAGGTTGAAAAACAACTTCATTTGATTTTAAGTATCTTAGAACATTCAGACAATGGTATTTTTGTTTTGGATGAAGGCTCAAGGTTCGTTTATGCAAATAAAACGGTAACCTCTATTACGGGTTTTGACATTGTCATAAATGAAAGCACACTGGGGTCATGTGGTATCAGGTTAGAAGGGTATCAGATGGACCAACTCAATTTAGAAGACACCTTGCAGCTTGACCTGATCCTAGAAAAATCCGATGGAAATACCTGTGAGATTCAATTGTTCATGACTCGGATTATTGAAAGTCAAATCTATTATTTGGGCTTTTTTAAAGAAACAGCCTCTAAACAAACCTAGCATTAAGCCTCAATAAGGCGAAAAAATAAGGGTCAAAATTGTCTATCGTGGCAGATGTTAAGAATTATTCAGATTTTTAATGTTAAATATTCTGATTTCTTGTTTGAAGGAAATGATATGATGGAATAAATATACTGATGTAAAAATCAACATAGGAGGCATGAAATGAATTTTGAAATCATTGAAAAGATCGGCCAACTCAAGGATTCACTCATCATTTTATTGGATGAGACCTTGGAATTGCCATCTGAACTACCGGACGATTTACAGTCTGAACTCACGACCTATATGGCATTTGTTTCGGGAAAGGGAACTTTTAAAGGTAAAATCGGTGAAACTGTTATTGGTAGTGTGAAGACGACAAGCGGCTATATGAACTTGGCCCTAGTTGGGATGGGATCGTATGAGACTTTTTCTAACATTAAATTGGAAAATGGACTTGCTGAAGTTTATAGGACTTTAAAAGGTGACAATGCAAGTGACCTTCTTGTGATGGCAAGATTGTTGACAAAATATATGGACTCCATTCGAAAAAGAACGGTATTAATCTCAGAAGCACTGGTTATGGCAGATTACGAATTTACTAAATATAAAAGTGATCATGAAGTTAAAGCTGTAAATAACATAGCCTTACTGGGTGATTTTGATGAGTCAGCTTTAAATGAAGGTATCATATTAGGGGAAGCCAACAAAGTAGCGCGTCATTTAATAAATTTACCAGCTAATGTTTTGACGCCAAGTTATTTGGGTGAACTCGTTAAAACATATGGTGAAGAGAGCGGCTTTGAAGTTGTTCTCAAGGATGAAAATGAAATTAGGGCCCTTGAAATGGAAGCCTATTTAGAAGTCGCTAAAGGCTCTTCAAAACCACCGCAACTCATTGTCATGAAATATACAGGAAATCCATCGTCAGATCAGAGACTTGGTTACGTGGGTAAGGGACTGACTTATGATTCTGGGGGATTATCCATCAAGCCAACTGCATCTATGGTCAATATGAAGGATGACATGGGAGGTGCAGCTGCTGTAATCGGATCCATGATAGCCATTTCAAAGCAGAAGCTTAAAGTCAATGTAACTGCTGTGGTTGCTGCATGTGAAAATATGATTTCAGGTGGTAGCTATAAACCGGGGGATATCATTTCCTCCATGGCTAAAAAGAGTATTTTTATTGGCAATACTGACGCTGAAGGTCGTTTAACATTGATTGATGCCGTGCATTATATTATTGAAAAAGAAGATGTTTCAGCAGTTATAGATGTGGCGACACTCACGGGTGCGGCGATTCATTGCTTAGGTCATGAGGCAACGTGCGCAGTTTCAAACAACGATGACTATTTTGAAGCAGTGAATAAAGCCTTTGCAAAATCCAATGAAAACATATGGCGTTTGCCAATATTTGACGAATACAAGGCACTTTTAAAACACCATGAAGCAGATTTAACAAATACAGCGGGTTCACCAGGAACAATAACTGCAGGTATGTTCATAGGGGAGTTTGTTCAAAATAAACCTTGGGTTCATTTGGATATAGCTGGAACGGCATTCAAGGATAAACAAGCTGGCATTTATACCAAAGGTGGTACTGGCGTTGCGGTAAGACCGTTATACTATGTTGCTAAAAAATTCGCATTGAAGTAGGAAGGGAGTATTAGTATGGTAGAGAAGGATATTCAAATTTTTAAACAGGCAATTCTCAATGAGGTTGAAGGCTATGAATTTTACAAGATGGCTGCATACAGCGCCGAAAATGAAGCCTCTAAAAAGACTTTCTTAGATTTAGCAAACGAAGAACTCAAGCATATTGATTGGCTAAAGGATGCACTAAAAAAATTAAGCACAGACCCACAAGATCAAACAACATTAGCAATGCTTGAAAATCCGCCATCACCAGATATTTTTAAGTGGGATAATGTAAGAATTAAACAAGCGAGTATGGCGGTATCTGTATTTGGAATCGGTATTGAAATGGAAAGAGCTTCAGTAAAGTTCTATGAAGATGCAATGAAGAATACGTCTTTTGACACTGCTAAAAAACTTTTTGAAGTTTTAGCAAAGTGGGAAAAAGTTCACTTGGAACAGTTCTCCGCAGAATATGACAACCTAATCAAGGATTGGTGGAGTGATCAAGGATTTGAACCATTTTAATTAATTTGAATGCCTCATGAGTATTTCTCGTGAGGCATTTATTTTGTATTTGATACAATTAAAATTAGGCCTATATATAAAGTATATTACAAATTAAAAGGTTATATTGGAATATTAGTTAGTATTATTCATTGTAGTATGACTAGATTTACATTAAAATAGTAGTATAAGTATGAGAAGGTTGTGGCAGGATGAATAGAAGAAAAATATGGGCTTTCATTATATTGAGCATTCTGATTTACAGTATTGCAGGCAATTTATCTTTTGCCGCGGATTTTTGGGATGCTTTAAATGACGACGAACAAAAATGGCTTCTTGAGCATCGTGATGAGACATTTTCACTTGGTCTTGATCCTTATTCAGGTATGGACTACTTCACCTTGTTTGATCAGAAAAAGGGCTACCTTATAGATGTTGTAAAATTAATAGAGCAAGAGCTTAACATTCATATTGATATCATAGAAGATCAAACCTGGGGAGAGGTTTATTCGGGCTTACTTGAGGGGCGTGTAGACATATTGTTTGGCGCAAACGTTACTGAAGAACGGCTCAAGATGATGGCTTTTACAGAACCCATTATCAAGAATCCCTATATTGTTTTTGCTCAGAAGAACCCTAATATACAAACGATAGGTGACCTAGACCAAAAGAGAATAGGCTTTATTGAAGGGGATATCATCATTGATGCATTTCCCAAAAAGTATTTTAACATAAAGTATGAAACTCTTATTTTTCAAGATCAAGATAAGGGTTTGGAAGCTTTAAACAATGGCTTAGTAGATGGTTTCGTGACATCAGGTGGTGGTATAGAATATGAGTTTTTATACCAAAACCCAGATACAAAACTGATTGCAGAAATCAACTCAATCACATCAGATATGACCTTATCGACCTTGAAAGAAAATCAGATCCTGATCAATATTATAAATAAGGTTCTTGAAATACATGAAAAAGAGGCTATAAAACAGTATCTTACTGATGCGCGAATTGACTATAATCGTAAGGTGCTTAGATTTACGAAAGAAGAAGTTGATTTTTTAACCAGTGGGCACAAAGTTGTAATTGGTGTACCCAATGACTACCTGCCTTTTGAGTATGCAAGCGAAGACTCTTATTTGGGAATTTCAGGTGTCTTAATCAATGAAGTTGCAGAGAAAACTGGTCTCGACTACACAATTGTTGAAGGTTCATTTTCAGAGTTATACGATCTAGCCTTATCAGGTGATATAGAAATGCTGAGTATGGCAAAAACGGAAGATCGCCTGCTGATCTTTGATTTTACCCAGCCATACTGCGAAGAAAGAGACATTATTGTCGGTAAAAGTAATTCTGAACGCATACAAGACGTATATGATTTGGAGGGCAAAAAAGTTGCTGTTATTGAAGGGTTTTGGCATGAAGAATATTTAAGAAAAAATTTATATCATGTCGACATCGTACAGACAGACTCCTTAGTTGCCTCATTGGAAGCACTTGAAAGTGGTGGTGTGGACTACTTAATTGAAAACCCAACAGTTGTACAATATTACATTGATGGGTTGGGCTATAAAGACCTGATCAAAAGGGGGACAACTTCTAAGGACTCTTTTTTCTATTTTGGTGTTGATAAAAATGTCCCTGAGGTTGTTTCAATAATCGACAAAACTTTGAGATTCATAAATATAGATGAGGTTAAAGAAAAAGGTCTACAAAGTGTTCCGACGTTGACAAACAAACGTGTTAAGAATTTACTTTTTACAATTGCAATTATGAGTATTATTATTGTTATTGGTGTACTTGGAATCGCCAAGTTAATCAATGTCATTTCATTTCAAAAAGCACAAACGGAACTCTTAAAGGAAAGAGAAAAATTACTTTATTTTGATGCCTTATCTGGCGTCTATAACAGGCAATATTTCGTTCATAAAGAAAAGGAAATTGAGGCGGGAACATTGCCACAAGCCATAATTGTTTCTGATTTGGATAATTTAAAATATACAAATGACCGTTTTGGTCACCATGTTGGCGATTTGATCATCGCTGAGTATGGCAGAATTCTTAGGCTTAAAACACCTCAAGGTATTGTTATTAGAATGGGTGGCGATGAATTTTTAATGATTGTTAATGGCATGGATGAAGGTAAAGCCATTTCATTAATTCAGGAAATTAAATCAGAGATGAATGAAACCATTCTAGAGAAGGAATATATCAAGCTTTTGGTGGCCTCATTTGGTTATGTCATTCGTAGAAATCGACTTGAGACAATTGAAGAGTCCATTAAAAAGGCTGATGTTTTGATGTATCAAGAAAAAAATGTGAACAAAAATATTGTGAGGTCAAATGGAAAAGATTTATGAAACCCACTTAAGTGAGCCCTGCAAAGAGTGGCTTAAGATGAAGGGGTGTCAAGTTGCTGGAGAAGTTAAGAGCATAGACCTTATGGGGGTATTTGAACATGAAGGGGAGAGCCTCACAATAGCAATCGAACTTAAGTTAAAATTGAACCTAGATCTGATCCTTCAAGCTGTTGAGCGACAGAAACTTGTGGATTATGTCTACATTGCTATACCTCACGAATATAAAGTCCTTGAAAGTGGTAAATTCAAGAAAATACAGCTTTTACTCAGACGTTTGAACGTGGGACTTTTAACGGTAAATTTTAGGTCGACAAATCCATATGTATCTGAAATAATAGAAGCGAAACCTTATGACTTTCAAAAGAGCAGACGCAATGCTGAGAAGAAAAAGAATGCCCTTTTAAAAGAGTTTCATTCTAGGATTACAGATTCAAATGACGGTGGTCTAACCCGTCGTAAAATAATGACAGCC
Organism: Fusibacter sp.; assembly: GCF_057447755.1. Lineage (NCBI taxonomy): Bacteria > Bacillati > Bacillota > Clostridia > Eubacteriales > Fusibacteraceae > Fusibacter > Fusibacter sp. The sequence continues at coordinate 14,504 of NZ_JBVBZF010000019.1, forward strand.
TATAGAGAACAAGCTTTACTCATTGCATACCATTTATCAAAAAATGAGATTATGTCCATTAAAGCCTTAAAGGAACTGGGGTGCTCACCTAAATCAGGCATAATCCTCAGGGCAGACCACTATGGGTGGTTTGAAAAAAGCTCACAAGGCAATTACAAAATCACACAAGCTGGGATAGATGCAGTGAATGGACATCAAGATATACTTCAAAAAATTATTGATTTTACGGAGGCTCTATGAATTTTACGCTGAAGAAAATTAAGAATTGGGTAAAGGAGTTCAATGTCATTCAAATCCAAAAGATGATTGTTATTGCAATGGTTGATGCAATTGTTTCAGGATTTAATTTAAAGATATTCCCCTTTGATTTTACCATTAACCTTGCTGTTGCAATTTTGCCGATATATTACTATTTGGACCGTCGTTTAAATCCCATAGTCACTTCAGTGTTTATTGCGACCATAGGCTTGCTTTTTAGGACCTTTACAGGCTATTATTATTACGGTGGCTTTGAAGCAGCCTTTTGGGCAGATTTTAACTTTTTGTTTTTTGATTTAACCTACGGCCTTATTTTTTATCTGGTCTTTTATAAGGATTTACGAAAGACGCTTTTTACTTTATACTTAGCATCAATGGCGAGTGATTTTTTAGGCAATGCTTCTGAGTTCATTTCGCGATATGGTGTGATAGAATATACGAGAAACAATGTTATGGCTACACTTTTCCTAGTTGCAGCCATAAGGGGGGTCATTGGTGTTACCCTAATCGTTTCAATTAATTATTATAATTCCTTTTTAAGGAAGGAAGAGCATGATGAAAGATATCGACTGCTTTTAAATATCATCTCAGACCTTAAGGGAGAAATATACTTCCTCCACAGTAATACAGAACATGTGGAATCTGTTATGGATGAAGCCTTTAGCCTATACAGAGAATATGACAAGCTCGATGAAACCCAGCGGAAAAATAAAGCCTTAAACATTGCTAAGGACGTACATGAAATTAAGAAGAATTACTTTAGAGTTATCGAGGGCATAGATGATATCATCTTAAAGGAAAAACCAAATGACAAGTTATCATTGCGTGATCTTTCCAAAATATTGCAGCTTTCATTGACTCGACAACTAGAGGTTAGCCACATTCCGATTGTTTTATCCTTTCATGTACAGAGTGATGCGTCTATAAAAGAACACAATTTATTGATGTCTATCTTGAGAAATTTAATCAATAATAGCGTTGAAGCGATTGAAAATGGTGGAAAAGTTGAATTATTCCACATGGAAGATAAGGATATGCATGAATTTGTTGTCATCGATGATGGAAAAGGCATGTCACAAGAAATGCAGGAATATATTTTTAATCCAGGCTATTCAACAAAATATGACGATGCAACTGGAAATTCAAACAGAGGGATCGGATTATCTTTGGTAAAAGATATAGTAGAAAATGTCTTCAAAGGGCAAATTGAAGTAGAATCACAAGTGGGTATTGGCACGCGTTTCAGTGTAAAAATTCCTAAAGAATCTATTGAGTAGGGGGATATTATGAAAATCTATATTGTGGATGATGATATCAGTGTTATTAAAATGCTAGAAGAGATTATTTTAGATGAAGTGCTAGGTGAGCTCATTGGCTCAAGCCTAAGCAGTAAAAAGGCCTTAGAGGAAATCCCGATTTTAAAGCCTGACATTATTCTCTTGGATTTATTGATGCCAGAAATTGATGGGACGACTCTAGTTGAAACCTTAAAAGAAACACAGTGTCACTCGAAATTCATCATGATCTCGCAAGTTTCATCAAAAAAGATTATTGGTGAAGCCTACGAACGTGGCATTACCTTTTATATAAGTAAACCTGTAAATAAAAAAGAAGTTTCTACGGTAATACGCAATGTAACTGACAATATTATGATTGAGCAAAATTTAGATAAGATTAAAAAAGTTTTGAACATTGATATTCACAGTCAACCTCAAATTACACCTCAAAATGTAAGCAGTCCTCAAGATGACCTTGAAAAGAAGATTAAGGTGATTTTCAGCCGCCTTGGTATTTTGGGAGAATCTGGGTGTGATGAAATGATAAAGCTTTGCAAGTTTATAAAAGAGGATAAAATCAGTCTAACTTCAAATAAACTCAAAGACATCAGCAATGAAATTTCAGACAATCCAAAGGCCATGGAACAAAGAATTCGTAGGGCCATCAATAGGGGCCTAAGCAATATTGCCAGTTTAGGCATTGAAGACTATCTCAATGAAGTCTTCGTCAAATATTCAAATACTTTGTTTGATTTTGAACAAGTCAGACTTGAAATGGAATATTTAAGGGGCAAAAAAGCTTATGGTGGCAAAATTAACATCAAAAAATTTATTGATAATTTAATATTGCTCGTTGATGAAATGTAGCTAAAACCACAATTATTGCTCAATTTTGTAGTAATGTTGGGATAATATTTTCACAATATCTGAAAATTCAAAAAGAATTAAAATCTTTTTGAATTTTTTTTAATTATTTTGAACTTGTTAAGTATAATTAACCTATCTTTTAAAGGGGGGCTTGCGTATGCAAACTAAAAAAGTATCACCATGGATAGCACTTATTCCAGTCATATTCTTAGTTGGGTCGTTAATGTATTCTATTAGGATTTTAGAAGCATCACCACACATTCCGTTATTTACATCGGCAATCGTTGCAGCATTAGTAGCAATGTTTATGTTAGATGCAAAGTGGAGTGAAATTGAAGAGGGTATCGTAGATACTATCAAAATGTCAATGGGTGCAATTATTATCTTAATGATCATCGGTATGGTAATCGGTACTTGGATTTTATCAGGTGTAGTACCTACTATGATTTACTACGGTTTACAAATTTTATCACCTAAGATCTTCTTACTTGCAACATTATTAATGTGTTCAATCGTTTCCTTAGCAACTGGTTCTTCATGGACGACTGCTGGTACAGTTGGTATCGCGTTAATGGGCGTTGGTATGGGTCTTGGTATTCCAGCACCAATGATCGGTGGTGCAATTATCTCAGGTGCTTACTTCGGAGATAAAATGTCTCCATTATCTGATACAACTAACCTTGCACCAGCTATGGCAGGCGCTAAGTTATTTGATCACATCAAGCACATGCTTTTCACAACTGGTCCTTCTTACATTATCGCATCAATCGTTTTCCTAGTAATGGGATTCCAATTTGGTGGTAATGCAATGGATTTATCTTTAATCAATGAAATGAACACTGGTTTAGCACAAGGTTTTAACTTAAACCCTGCTCTATTATTAATTCCAGTAATCGTTATCGGTATCGTTGTTATGAAAGTACCTGCAATTCCAGGTCTTTTCGGTGGTGCTATCATTGGTGGTCTTGCAGCTATGATGTTCCAAGGTTCTTCAATTGGTGCAGTCGTTGATGCATTACACTATGGTTATGCTTCTGAAACAGGAATTGAATCAGTTGACTACTTATTATCACGTGGTGGTCTTGACAGTATGATGTGGACTGTATCGTTAATCTTATGTGCGATGACATTTGGTGGCGTTATGGAAAAAACAGGTATGTTAGAAGCTTTAGCGAACGTAATCTTAGGTTTTGCAAGAAGTACTGGTCAATTAGTTGTTGCTGTTATCGGCTCTGCAATCTTCATGAACTTAGTTGCTGGTGACCAATATTTAGCAATCGTTATCCCAGGTAGAATGTTTAAAGATGCATTTGATAAAAAAGGTTTAGCACCTAAAAACTTATCAAGAGCACTTGAAGACTCTGGTACATTAACTTCACCATTAATTCCTTGGAATACATGTGGTGCCTTTATGATTGCAACACTTGGTTTAGCACCTTGGACTTATGTGCCATATTGTATATTAAACCTTGTAAATCCATTAGTTTCAATCTTCTACGGATTCACAGGTATCACAATGGAAAAAGTAGATGCTAATGCACAAGCTGAAGTAGCTTAATCACCAACTTAACATTTAATGTTAAAGCCCTAAATCTCCGGATTTAGGGTTTTATTATTGTATATCATTAGTTTTCATCCAGTTTTATCAAGAATGTTCAAAAGCGGTTGGATGAGAACGATAACGACAAAACAAGGTTTTGCCTTAAATGATTACATACAACAAAATTTGAGCCAAAAGCTATGACGGGTAATGTTAAGTCTCAAACAGCGTCAGCAAAAATTGGCTTGAGACATAGTAAGATGACTCAAATATTGATTAAAATCTTGTTATAAATAGCGAAAAAGCGATCAAAAAATGTTATGATAAATGTGAAGTCAAGTTATTAACAGAGGTAGGTATGAAAACAATAGATCAAGAAATGATAAGTATCATTAAGGGCATTCCATTATTCAAGGGTATAGAAGATCAGGATATCGTTAGCATGTTAGGATGCCTTAACCCAAGACTATATTCATATTCTAAGGGCCAGTGTATCGCAAATATTGGGGATCCATTTTTGGGACTTGGGATTGTTTTAGAAGGTGAAGTGATTATAGCCAAGGAAAGCATCGCTGGCAATCGAATGATCATCACAGTGCTCAAGAAAGGGGATATGTTTGGCGAAATGATGAGCTTTTCCCTTCATACAAAATGGATTGCAGCAGTGACTGCACAGACACAAGCTAAAATCATATTTATTTCTCCTGAAAAAGTTATCAGCCAATGTGAAAATATGTGTTCAGGTCATAAAAAACTGATTGAAAATATGTTGCGTATCATGGCAAAGAAAGCACTTTTACTCAATAGAAAAGTAGAGTATTTGACCATAAAAAGTCTTCGAGGGAAACTAAGTGCCTACTTGCTTGAGACGCAGAAGCAAAATCAAAATGCATTTTTTGAATTACCCATGAATAGAGATGAAATGGCAGATTTCTTTAATGTTGCTCGTCCCTCTATTTCTAGAGAACTCAGTAGAATGCGGGATGACGGTTTAATTGATTTTCACAAGTCGACGTTTAAAATCCTAGACATAGAAAAGTTAAGAGATCTGGTCGAATAAGGCCGTTCGCAGTAAAACGACAGTTTGGCTTTATAAAGGTCTGAATTACATTTAGCTGGTGGTATCACAAATTTTTTTTTTTAAAAAGTATTGACTTTAATTTTTATTAAGTTAGAATAATATTTAATAAAATAATCAAAACGTAGATTAAGAGTAGTAGTTGCGATAGCACTTTGTAGAGAGTCAGTGGGTGGTGAAAACTGATAAGGAAAATAGCAATGAATGGACTTATGAGTGCAATCTGAACTAGAGTAGGTACGCCGGGTGCTCCCGTTATAGGGTACAGAAGTTGATGGACTTCGTAGAATCATGAGATTGGCATATATCTCACATCATTTACTTGGTGTGAGATTTTTTATTACAAAATTATGGATTCTATAGCAATAGGCTTTAGAAACTGTTTTAATTTTGTAATCCATTATAAACTCAAAGGTGGCATAGCGAGAAACCTCGTCCTTTATCAGGGACGAGGTTTTTTTGTACTCATAATCCCAAAATAACAAATAGTGCAGTGGAGGTCATATGTATTTAAAAATGAAATTAAACATAGGGAGCAAGCTTGATCGTGTTGAAATGATTGAGCATTTAAAGTCAAATGGCTTTGAACTAAATTATAGAATAGATCAATTTAGTGACAGTATAAAAAGCGATTATATTTACTATGGCTTTAACGGTAGACTGATGGAAGAAGCCACCATAGAAGCACTTGAAATCAAAATTCAAAATCACTATGAAGTTTTAGCATTAAATAATGTATTTGAAGCAAATATCGAATATCCAGTATTTGTAGGCACACTTCCTTATGAACAAGCGTGTGAGTTCTTAAAGCTTAACCACCTCAGACCGCCAGGCGTAACTTGCATACAGTCCAATATTATTTTGGCTGTGCATAAAACGCGAGATGAAGTCATCTTCATAATACATGATGCACAAGGTGGTAGCGTCCAAGAAGAGGCCACTGTTGAAAACTTTTTTCAATGTCTAAACCTAAGTGTGGCACCTAAATGCTTAAATTCAAATAATGATACACAAGATACCCTCTATTGCAATCTCAATTACGATGATTATAACTTAAAAATTCAGGGTGCACTAAAGGAGATCAATGAAGGTGAAATCTTTCAAGTTGTCTTATCTGAAAAACTGGAACTGCCCTATGAAGGCAGTGCATATGATTATTATTTAACGGCAAATGCCACACATAAGGCAAATTACTCTTGCTACTTAAATATGGGAGAAGAGGTATCTGTGACTTCACCAGAGATGCTGGTCCAATATGATGACAAGTATGTGCGAACCAAACCAATTGCTGGGACAAGGGCTATTAAAAAGGATGGCAAAGACCATAAACGCATCCAAACCTTATTAATGGATCCCAAGGAAGGGGCAGAGCATTTAATGCTGGTTGACTTAGGGAGAAATGACCTTTCAAAGGTATGCACGCCAGGGACTATAAGGGTTGACCGATACAAAGAACCATTAATACTGGAACATGTGGTTCACTTATTATCAGAGGTAAAGGGTGAGAGGGCATTTAAGAAGGTCTTTGATCCTATTAGAGCAACCTTTCCAGCGGGGACTGTATCCGGCGCACCTAAGATAAGAGCGATGGAAATAATCTCTGAACTTGAAAAGTCAGAACGCAATTTATATGCAGGCAGTGTGTTTGTTCTTTCATCCAAACAAAATTTTGAAAGCTGTATTGCCATCAGATGTGCAACCTTTAAAAATGGAATGGTAAACTTACAAGTTGGTAGCGGAATTGTTTACGATTCTAAAACCGAGGATGAATTCAAGGAAATTTTAAATAAGGCAAGTGGTAACTTAAAAACCTATGAAAGATTGGAGGCAAAACATGTATCTATTAATCGACAATTATGATTCTTTTACCTATAACATATATAACTTAATGAAAATGCTTGGCAAAGAAGTGGTCGTCTACAAGAATGATGAAGTTTCCACCCAGTTCATAGAAAGTCAAAGTTTCGAAGGCATTGTCCTATCGCCAGGACCTTCAAGACCTGAGCAGGCAGGAGAGCTTTTAAACGTGATCCACAATTTTTACGATAAATTGCCCATACTTGGGATTTGTTTAGGACACCAAGCAATTGGCATGGCATTTGGCGGTACTGTATCCAAAGCCAATCAAATCATGCATGGCAAAATTGAACGCATTGGCCATACCGAGGATCCTTTGTTTTTAGATATAGACCAAACCTTTGAGGCTGTGAGATATCACTCTCTGATAGTGGAAAAGCAAAACCTACCAGAATGCTTAAGAACCATTGCCTTATCGAGTAGCGATACAGAAATCATGGCACTAAAACACTCTGACTATCCAGTATATGGACTTCAATTTCATCCTGAATCCTATATGACTGAGGTGGGCAAGACAATTTTCGAAAACTTTTTTAAGATTGCTGAAGGAAAGGAGAGCGCCCTATGCTAGATAAAATCAACCACAAACAAGCCTTAAGTTATGAGGAAGCCTTTGTACTTGCAGATGACGTCCTCAACAAGCGAATTTCAGATGATCGTATTGAAACCCTTCTCCTTAAACTCAATGAAAAAGGAGAGACCTATCACGAAATTGCTGGGTTTGCGAATGCCATGAAAAAGAATGCTAAGCGGTTTACAGCAGATTCAAGTAAAATTATGGATACTTGTGGTACAGGCGGAGATGGACTTGAAACTTTTAATATCAGTACAGCAGTTGCCTTTGTTATGGCAGCTGCAGGCGTCAAGGTGGTCAAACATGGTAACCGTTCAGTCTCATCCAAATGTGGCAGTGCAGACCTTTTAGAGGCAATGGGTATTGATTTAAACCTAAAGGCAAATGAAAGTGAGCGTTTATTTAAAGAGGAAGGATTTTGTTTTCTATTTGCACAAGCTTACCATACCAAAATGAAAGAGATTATGCCCATACGTCGTAAAATTGGAAAGGCAAGTATTTTTAATATCATTGGGCCCTTATCAAATCCTGCAAAAGTGACCCACCAAATAATCGGTGTCTATAATCGAAGACTTTTAAAACCAGTCTTTGAAGCGATGAAGACGATAGGTCTTGAAGCGGGTGCTGCTATATACGGTTTTGGTGGCATGGATGAGCTGTCGCTTGAAGGCGAAAATGAGGTGCTTATCTTTAAGGGAGATGAAGAAAAGCAAATTATTATCAACCCAAGGCATTATGGTTTTAACTCAATCAAAAATGACCAATTAAAGGGGGGCATGGCTGACCTAAATTTAAAGATCATGAAGTCGATCCTTGAAGGTCAACCATCACCTTATAAGGAAGCGGTCATTCTCAATGCTGGTTTTTGTTTATATCTTGATGGTGCAGTAAACAATATGAAGGAGGGTGTCGAAAGTGCACGAAATCTAATTGATACCGGTCTTGTAAAGCAAAAAGTGGATAGGATTATAGCGGCACAGGACAAAATTAAAAATCGTAATATCTTAGATGAAATTTATGAATATAAAAAAGAAGCTTTTGAAAAACAAGCTGAAGCAATAGGGACTAAAGTTAAAGTGATTACCTCACCCTTTTACAAGGAAAGAAAAAAAATGAGTCAATTGCTTCTGGCATACAAGAGAGATTATATTAAAGAAACAGTGCCCAAACAGTATCCTATTATTGGAGAAATTAAAAGAGGTTCACCTTCCAAGGGACAATTCACAAACCAAATAGAGCTTGAGAAAGTTGTGACACAATACGAAAATTTAAAAGTCATTGGATTTTCTGTTCTAGCAGATCAGAAGTACTTTTTCGCAGAGGAGAACGATGTGAGAGATGTTGGCATGTTAACCAACAAGCCAATTCTCTATAAGGAGTTTATTGTTTCAAAAACTCAAATAGAAATGTGTAAAGCTGAGGGGGCTTCCGTGATTTTATTAATTGCAAAAATGCTGCCTTATGAAGCTTTAAAGCAATTTACGGTCTTTGCACATGCACTAAATCTTGAAGTGCTTATGGAAATTCACACAAAAGAAGATTTTGAAAAGGTTAAGGATATTCCCTTTGACATCTTGGGCATAAATAACAGGGATCTCAATACTTTTAAAACAGACCTGTCGATATCTGTGGAACTTTATAAGGCGCTCAACCTGCAGTCCTTGACCGTCCCCGTAATCAGTGAAAGTGGTATATACAGAAAAAATGATATCGAAAAGCTTTTGGAAGTTGGCTTCCATGGTGTGCTTATGGGTGAACACCTGATCAGAAGTGTCATTAAAACAGGCATTAAAATATGTGGTATCAATAAAGTGGAAGATGCCATCTATGCATCAAAAGAGGGTGTTGATTATATTGGTTTAGTCTTCGCTGAAAGCAAAAGAAAAATAGACATTCCGAGTGCAAAGGCAATTGTAGAAGCCTTGGAAAATGAAAATACAAAATGTGTTGCAGTTTTCAAAGATCAAGGGGTAGATGAGATCAATCATATACTGAAGGCCGTTCCAGTGGATATGATCCAGATCCATGGGAAATTTGAGGATTATGAAGCGCTTTCGTTTAAAACACCAATTATAAGAGCCTTTACACAGGAGGAAGTTGTAGCTTTAATTGACAAAAATAAAGCCTTGGAGAGTCATTCTAGGGTCAGTCATCACTTGATTGATGCAACAGTTCCGGGTAGTGGTAAAGCCTTTAATTGGGCAATCATAAAACAAATTAATTCCAATAAGCCACTGATTATTGCAGGTGGTTTAAATCCTGATAATGTACCTAAACTCATTAAAGATTATCATCCTTTTGCAGTGGATGTAAGTTCCGGTGTTGAGCTAGAAGGCCAGAAAAATCAAAATAAGATGAAAGCGTTTATAGACAGTTGTCTTTCGGCAGATGTCTGCAAGCAAATTTAGAGAGGAG
>NZ_JBVBZF010000020.1:0-23997 GCF_057447755.1 Fusibacter sp.
ATGCCTTCTATTTCATCGCCAAGCACACGCTTGATAGCACTTAAATCATCAACTGTCATCAAATCTCTAGAACCAATTTCCTCATCCCAATTGTGATATAGAACCAGTCTATTAACGCCAAAGCTTTCAAACTCTTTATTGATAGCAGCTTCACCACCATTTCCGATAGCAAAGACAGCGATTACAGATGCAATACCGATAATGATGCCCAGCATGGTCAGCATGGATCTCATTTTGTTGACACGAATGGCATTAAGGGCAATTCTAACACTTTCTAAAAAATTCATTCTCTTGCCCCTTTCTGTGCATGTCTAATGTCATCTATGATTCGACCATCCTTGAAGGTCACAACTCTTTTGGCCTGGGCTGCAATTTCAACCTCATGTGTAACGAGTATGATGGTGGCACCTTCATCGTTTAAGGCTCTAAACACTGCCATGATCTCGTCTGTTGAATGTGAATCCAAGTTTCCCGTGGGTTCATCCGCAAGAATTATGGCGGGATTGTTTACCAAGGCTCTGGCAATGGCAACTCTTTGTTTTTGCCCACCTGACAGCTCATTTGGTTTATGGTCCATTCGGTCACCAAGGCCCACTCTCTCAAGCGCTTTTTCCGCCTTTACCAATCTTTCCTTGCGGGGTTGCTTGGCATAGATCATAGGAAGTTCAACATTATGAAGTGCCGAGGTTCTTGGAATGAGGTTAAAGGATTGAAAGACAAATCCAATTTTAAGGTTTCTAATTTCCGCTAGCTTTTCCGGATGCATTGTTTCTGTTTGAACACCATCCAGCGTGTATTGTCCAGAGGTTGGCTTGTCTAGGCAACCAATAATGTTCATGAGTGTTGATTTCCCTGAACCGGAAGCACCAACAATAGCAACAAAGTCACCCTTTTCAACAAATAAATCTACCTCGCTAAGTGCCTTTACCTGTATAGAACCTGTGTCATAAACCTTGCTCAAGTTCTTAATTGTTATCATTATTTACCCTCTCCTAACTCAATGACAGTTACACCCTCTTCAATATCCACTGAAGGATTAAGTATAACCCGATCATCAGCACTGATTTCACTTGATTTTACTTCAACTGAAAGCTCGCCCTGAACGCCCATTTCTACTTGAACCCTTTGTACCTTATCATCAACTACCTTGAGTACATAAAGCGACTTATCTATATTGAGCAGTGCTTCATAAGGCACAACTGTCGTTTCGTCAGCTGTTGCAAAAACAATTTCAAGATCCGCAGTGAAGTTTGGTTTAAAATCAGTTTTGTCATCAAAATCCACTTTTACCAAGACACTTTTTTCAGTGGATTGCCCAGCTTGTCTCACTTCAGCAGAGCTTCCAACAAAGGTAATTTTTCCAGTATACTCTTTGTCACCAACACCATAACCCGTGATGGTTACTGGCATACCCACCTTAATTTTATTAATGTCGTATTCTCCAATATAGGTTGAGATTTCAAGTTGATCAACAGTCTCAATAACAGCGATTGGTACACTCCCAGTGGCCATATCAAATTTTTTGATCTCCACTTGTGTCACCGTCCCTGCCATCGGCGCTTTTATACTGGCTTTGTCCTTTAAAATAAGTAAATCATCATATGCATTTTTAGCATTTTCAGCGGTTAATCCCAAGACCTTGATATTGCCATTTTTACTGGTCTTAGAGTTCACAGCTTCCATATAAGTATCATAAGCCATATCAAAATTTTGCTTTGAAAGGTCTAAGTCTTTTTGACTAATGGCCCCAGAGGCAAACATTACTTTTGAGTCCTCATAGTTGTTACCGGCATTTTCATAGGCGGTCTTGGCGCTATTAACCGCGGCATCAACACTTGTACCATTTAATGCATTTTCGTAATTGATTTGAGCAATCTGCCATTGCACCTTGGCATCTCTTATTTTCTGATCAAGTTCTTCTGTATCCATCTCTACTAATACTTGGTCCTTGGTCACCCTTTCTCCTACCTCAACGAGAACCTCTTTGACAAGGCCTGATAATTCCGAATACACCTTGGCACTTTCTTTAGCTTCAACAGTACCCTTAGTGGTAATCGTCGAAGAAAGATCTGCCATTTCAACAGTTGTTGTGTTTACATATATCGACTCTTTTCCTGACTCATTTGTTTGTGCCTTGGATTTTAGCACTGCTACAGCCACGATTGCTACGATTACCAAGACACCAAGAATCACAAGTAACTTTTTCTTGCCTTTCATTATTATGCTCCTTCCAGATTTATGCACGATCGCATTATAGTTGTTCATATTAATTTTATATTAATTTAAATAAAATTCCATAAATACAAGATTAAAAAAGCATTAAAAAAACTTGTCAAGTGAACAATTCACCTGACAAGCTCTTACAACTCTTAAAATACTATTTTATTTTGAATAGTTAAACATCAATTTGATTAACTCTTCCATTTTTTCTTTATCCATTGTTTCATCTTCTAAAAAGCAATGTGATGCATGTTCTTCCATAACAGCTAATCCCACTTTGTGAATTGACTGTTTGATAGCTGCTATTTGGATTAAGACTTCATCACAACCTTTATCATTTTCAATCATATTTTCAATCCCTTGAATATGACCCTTAATCGTTTTCAATCGATTGATGATTTTTTTCTTAGATTCTGGTGTTGACATCGTTATCCTCCATCTCATTATTCATAAAGGTAATTATAACAGATTCTATCACTTTGTCAAAATTAGATGAACAAACTCATGTTTGAATCTTCAGCTGCTCCCAACATAGAAGCCACGCCACCGAATTCAACGCCATCGATAAGCTCTTCAGCTGTGATCCCCATAAGGTCCATACTCATGTTACAAGCCACCATTCTCACGCCGTTTTCTTGAGCCATTTTGAGCATATCTTCAATTGAATCTACGTTGTGTTTTTTCATGACCATACGGATCATGCCTGAGCCCATACCCATCATGTGCATCTTAGAAAGTTTAAGCTTGGTTGTCCCTCTTGGCATCATTGCACTGAACATCTTGCTCACGATGTCTTTTTTAACATTAACTTTCTCTGTTTTTCTTAGGATATTGAGGCCCCAGAAAGTGAAGAACAAGGTTACTTTTTTGCCCATTGCCGCAGCACCATTTGCAATAATCATGGTTGCGATCGCTTTGTCAAGGTCACCACTGAAGACAACCATGGTCTTATCATCTTTCACAACTTCGTTAAGGGTGTGGACTGCCACTTTCTTTTTGCCTTTTCTAAGTTTCGCATAGAAGGCTTTATCCTCTTTGCCTGAATCAAGGAGGGTATTACCTGTTTTTTCACACCAAACACCGATATCACTCATAAAACCGGGGTCAGTTGCCTTAACTTCTAAGATATCACCTGTATTCATAAGTTCGATTGCTTTGTGAACTTGCATGATAGGGCCAGGACATTGTAGACCACATGCATTGAGTTTAATGGTTTGAGCATTCGCCTCTGAGATTTCTCCTAAATCTTCAACATCACCTGATTCAGAAATATGAACATCATCATTCATTGCCATACCGCCGCATCTTGAAGCGTCATCTTGACAGAAAACAACAGAATAAGTGGTGTAGCCACCCATAAGGTTATAGACTTTATCAAAGCCGTGCTGCTCTAAAATTCTTGCGGCAACATATCCTCTAATGCCCACTGCACAGTAAACCACAATTTTCTTATTTTTATCAAGTTCTACCAAACGCTCTCTAAGATCATCTACTGGAATGTTGATAGAATTTTGGATATAGCCCATTTCTCTTTCAAGCTCTGAACGGACATCTAAGATCACGACATCTGATCCAGCAGTTTCAAATTCATGCCATTGGAAAGGTTTAGTTGTCCCCTTTAAGATGTTTTCGCCCACATAACCCGCCATATTTACTGGGTCTTTAGCTGACGAATATGGTGGCGCATAAGCAAGCTCAAGCTCTGCTAAATCGTATACCGTACCACCAAATCTAATGGCAGTTGCAATAACGTCTACTCTCTTCTCAACACCATCGTAGCCGATGTTTTGTGCACCTAAAACCTTACCATCCATGCCAAAGATCAGTTTTAATGTCATTGGAATTGCACCTGGGTAATAGCCCGCATGTGAGTTAGGATGAATGATTGTCGTGTAGTAATCTTTACCATATACTTTACCATCACGTTTTAAGCTCTTCTCATTAACACCTGTGGCAGCCACAGTGAGATCAAATACTTTAGCAACAGATGTCCCTTGTGTTCCTTTATAGGATACATTTTTCCCTGCAATATTATCCGCACAAATCCTACCTTGTTTGTTGGCTGGTCCTGCTAGTGGAATCATCGTTTTTTGACCACCGATAAAGTCAACAACTTCGACTGCGTCACCAATTGCATAGATGTTAGGATCAGATGTCAGGAGATTATCGTTAACCACGATACCACCACGGCCATTAATTTCAAGACCTGCTGCTTTAGCAAGTTCGCTTTGTGGTCTTACGCCGATGGATAACATAACGATATCTGCTTCAACGATTTTACCGCTTTGAAGTTTAACCTTAGTGAGTCCGTTGTGATATTCAAAGGATTGAACACCATCACCAAGATAAAGATTAACCTTCTTTTGCTTCATATGCTTATGCACAATTTGTGCCATTTCAAAATCAACTGGTGCCATAACCTGGTCAGCCATTTCCACAACAGATACTTCCATACCGCGGTCATGTAAGTTCTCAGCCATTTCTAGACCGATGAAACCACCACCGATAACAACTGCTTTTTGAGGTTTTGTATGATCCACATAAGATTTAATTCTATCCACATCTGGAATATTCCAAAGTGTAAAAATGTTTGGTGAATCAATACCTGGAATTGGTGGTTTAAGAGGTGTAGATCCTGGTGAAAGTACTAAGACATCATATGATTCTTCGTATTTTCTATTGTTAGCGATATCGTTTACTTGAATCGTTTTCTTTTCCTTGTCGATGGAAAGCACTTCATTTTGAACTCTGACATCGATGTTAAAACGCGCTTTCATCGCTTCTGGTGTTTGAACCAATAATGCACTTCTCTCTTCAATTGCCCCACCGATATAATATGGTAGACCACAGTTTGCGAACGAAATGTATTCGCCTCTTTCGAACATAATGATTTCTGCGTTTTCATCCATTCTTCTCATTCTCGCTGCAGTACTCGCGCCACCTGCAACGCCACCGACGATTAAAATCTTTTTCATGTAATTACCTCCATTAGATTATTAAACTTATGCTTACCTCATCCTACTTTGACACATATATTTGAATTTATATTTTATTGAAATTAGATATGAATTTGAGTTTTACAAAAAGTTTGTGATAAATATAACAAATTTGGGCGAAAATTAAATTTTTACTTGTCACTGCCCCTATCCGGTGCTAGGGGGGTGAGTTTGTAAAAATAAAGAGCCCTTAAGGGCTCTTGCAAGACGCTTAAAGTTCTAACAATTCATCTAATTTTGCCTTGTTGAAACCTTGAATTACTTCATCTTCAACATAGATTACAGGTACACCCATGAAGCCTTTTGACATTAATTCTTTTCTTGCTTCAATATCATTTGATACATTTCTTTCTTCGTATGCAACACCTTTTTCAGTTAAATATTCTTTTGCCATTGTACAATAGCCACAAGTATTGCTTGAAAATACAACTACTTTTTTACTCATATTTCTTACCTCCAAATCTTATTTAACACTTAGAGCCATATCTAAGTGCTCTGATATAAAAGCCTCGTGTCAGTATAAAGTTTGAATATTCGACATCAAAGCCTCCGAATTTTTCAATAAAATCCTGACTTACAAGAAATTTTATACCCTCAATGATTTCAATATAATCATTTTCGTATTGTTCAGCCTGAACAATTTCAAAGACTGGACCACCTCATCCTATGCCTCTGATCATAATGCGAAATCCCACATTCTCTTTTTTTAGGGTTTCACCTTTTAATTTTTTTATTGCGTTCTCTGTGACTGTGATTTTCATCATAGCCTCCATTCATTCCCCCTGGTAGGGGGTGTTATACCTTTATGATACCTTTCTCCCTTTTACTTGTCAACCTAAAATATGTATCTTTTTTGTAAACGGATTATACACAAGTTTTCCACAGGTTTGCACCTTATTCTTAAAGCGTCTAATTAGTGCGATTTGTTCGACTATTTTTATTAATGTTAACTTCTTGTAAATTTTTAGCGAACATTCCTTAACAAATGTCCGTTTTTTATTCACAAGTTACCAGTATTTTCTTAAATAAACACTAATTTAAGGTGAGTTTTAAAAATATAAAGTTCGGTTATACACATTATCCACAATTTTATCCACAGGTCTTATCCATTTATTCACAAGTTGATTTTTACCACACCTAAAGGTATGATAGGAGTAATAGTATTAGGAGGTCAATATGTGGCGAAACCGAGGACATCGCGGCGATGCGCTTGAAGATTTGCTAAGCATGACACATCAGTATTATCATCAGCTCAAGCTTTGTCGTATTGACAAAATCAGCACGCCTATAAAAGTAGTTGCAATTGATGATAGCGGCATCATTACCAAAGCCTTTTTCGAAAAGAAATCCACCGTGGACTTTCTTGGCATCATCCAAGGTGTCTGTGTGGCGTTTGATACCAAAGAAACCAATCTTAAAAGTTTGCCACTTGGCAACATCCACAGCCACCAAATTGAATATATGGCTGATATCGAAGCACAGGGAGGCCTTGCCTTCATCATTGTGCACTTTAAATGGAATGACCAATTCTTCCTAGTGCCTTACGATATGATCAAACAGTTTGTGGATTCTGGCAAGCGACGTTCTATTCCTTATAAAGCAATGCTTGAAAGATTTGAAATCAAACGGGAGCGCAGTGGTTCTATTTTAAATTATCTACCCACGCTCAATGAATATGTAAAATACAAAGCTGAATCAGGGGGAAAAAAAGATGAAAGCCTATAAAGTAAACAGTTTTACACACCATGGCAAGGGCGGAAATCCTGCTGGTGTTGTCCTACTAGAAAAGCCAATGGCACCAGCGGACATGCAGAGTATCGCCACCCAACTCGGTTATTCTGAAACCGCTTTTGTCTTAAAATCTGACGGTATAAAAGAAGACTTCCAACTTGCCTTCTTCACGCCAACAGAAGAAGTACCCTTATGTGGACATGCAACCATCGCCTCTTTTCACGTTCTAAATACACTTCACATGTTACCGAGTACCTATTTGGTTCAAAAAACAAAAGCGGGACATTTGAAAATCGAGGTTGAAGAAGGGTCTTCCATGATTTATATGGAACAAACCGTACCAAAAGGAGAATCACTATCCGAACTTTCTAAAGAGACACTCTCTACCATATTTGCCCTTTCGCCAGAGGACATGGTTTGTTATTATGATGCCTATTCACACCAGATTCAATTGCCTATTGAAATCTGGGATACTGGTCTTAGAGATATTCTATTGCCCATAAAAAATAGAGCACTTTTAAATGCTCTAACCATTGACTTTGAAAAACTATCAGCGCTTTCGGCATCTGAAAATGTCGTTGGTGTTCATGCCTTTACCTGTGAAAACGATCAGATTTATGCGCGTAATTTTGCACCCCTTTATGGCATTGATGAAGAATCAGCAACAGGGACATCGAATGGGGCACTCACTGGTTATTTATACCACCATATTAAACTCAACGGCTTTGCAAAAATGAAATCCTTAGAGCTTAAAGTGCTTCAAGGTGAAAGTATGGGCCTTACAAGTGAAATTCACACGCGTTGCGATGTTCACGAGAGCACAATACCTGAAATTTGGGTTGGTGGCTATGCAAAGATCGAGACCACTATAGATGTTGAGGTGTAAGTCTAAACTCATACATGGGTTCAAAGGTTTTGGTGTCGTCAAAATATACCAAGCCTAGATACTGAAAACCCAATTTGTCCAAAATTCTAATCGACCGTATGTTGCCTTCTTCCACACCGGCAATAATGCGGTCGCTTTTTATGAAATCATGTGCATAATTTAGGCAGGCTTCAGCTGCTTCAGTCGCATATCCTTGTCCCCATGCCTTCGGCATAAAATGAAATACCAATTCTATTGACCGTTCATGCTCATGAACTTGATGAAACTCATTAAAGCCACATGCACCAATAATTTCATTGGTGTCTTTTAGCATGACTGCCCAGTGCTGATAGCCGTTTCTCATTTGATGATCGATACCCTTTTTGATGGTTTCAAGAACACCTTCTCTGTCGAGTGGTTTGTCAAGACCAATGTGCTTGACAACCTCCTTATTTCCCCAAATTGCCATACCAAATTCAACGTCTTCAAGGGTCCACGTTCTCAATATCAACCGCTCTGTTTCTGTGATTATCATAAGTCACCTCATATAAAATCATGTCTTTAAATAATTTTATCACGCTTTAGGATTGATTTATACTTAAGAATGTGTTTTAATGTTGATATTAAATGAATATTTAGCTAGGAGTGCTGCTTAATGGGCAGCTGAGAAAAAGGACCTATCCTTTTATCCTTGTACCTGATCCAGATAATACTGGCGTAGGAAAGCTCACGAATCTCTTATTAATTACAGGAGAAATACAAGCATTGACTACGGTCAATGCTTTTTTTTCGTTTAAACCACTAACTTAGGTAAAATCAGGAGGCAATATGAAACAAAGAGCTTACAGCACACAAATGGATGCGGCAAAAAAGGGCATTATCACACCAGAAATGACTGCCGTTGCAGCATATGAACAAGTACCGGTTGAAAAACTCATGGCACAAATCGCTAAAGGCAGAATTGTTATCCCCGCGAACATCAATCACACTTCACTTAAGCCGGTTGGTGTGGGGGAAGGCCTTAAGACAAAGATCAATGTCAATTTGGGTATTTCAAAAGATTCAAATGATTATGATGTTGAAATATCAAAGGCTAAAAAAGCAATTGAGCTTGGTGTTGAGGGTATTATGGACCTCAGTAACTTCGGAAAAACAAGAGCGTTCAGAACAGATTTAATTGGATTTTCATCTGCCATGATTGGTACCGTCCCTGTTTATGATGCTTTAGGTTTCTATGACAAGGAGTTAAAAGACATTGAAGCACATGAATTTCTAGAAGTGGTTGAACAACACGGCAAGGATGGTGTTGATTTTGTGACCATTCATGCAGGTATTAATCAATATACAGCGAGAACCTTCATCAACAATCCGAGACTCATGAATATTGTGTCAAGAGGTGGTTCTTTAATGTTTGCATGGATGAGACTCAATAACAGGGAGAACCCCTTCTTTGAATACTTTGATGACTTACTCGATATCTGTGCAAAATACGACATGACCTTAAGTCTTGGGGATGCCATGAGACCAGGTGGTCTTGCTGATGCCACCGATGCCAGTCAAATTCAAGAGCTTTTAATTCTCGGAGAGCTCACTAAAAGAGCTTGGGCTAAAAATGTACAAGTCATGATCGAAGGTCCTGGTCATATGGCCATAGATGAGATTGAAGCCAATGTCATTCTTGAGAAAAAATTATGTCATGGTGCACCATTCTACGTGTTAGGGCCATTGGTCACTGATGTCGCTCCAGGATACGACCACATAACAGGGGCTATCGGAGGGGCTATTGCGGCGAGCAAGGGCGCAGACTTCCTATGTTATGTCACACCAGCTGAACATTTGAGATTACCGACACTTGAAGATATGGTCGAGGGGATCATGGCCTCAAAAATCGCCGCACATGCAGGCGATATCGGTAAAAAGGTCAACAATGCCAAAGCCTGGGACAACGAAATGTCATATGCAAGACAGCAACTTGACTGGGCTAAAATGTTTGAACTTGCGCTTGATCCTGAAAAGGCACGTCGGTATCGTGAAGGTACTAATCCTGAAGATGAAAAAACATGTACAATGTGCGGTAAAATGTGTGCGGTTAGAACCCTAAATAAGGTCTTAAACGGCGAAGATCTAAACATCTTAAGAGCATAAACCGCATTCTGATTTAAAAATCTTGATTCCTACAAGGAGAATTAATATGAAGTCAACTCAAAAACTATCCTATTCAGGGCTACTCATTGCACTTGGTGTGGTAACAGGTTCACTCTTCTATATTCCAGTTGGTGCTGCTAAGGCTTTTCCAATCCAACATTTAATCAATGTTATTTCGGCAGTATTACTCGGCCCTGCATGGGCAGTTGGCAATGCCTTTTGTATCTCACTTCTCAGAAACATCATGGGGACAGGAAGCTTGTTGGCGTTTCCAGGAAGCATGATTGGCGCTTTACTCGCTGGCTTGCTCTATCAAAAGACAAAGAAAACACTTTTTGCACTTGTGGGTGAAGTCTTTGGAACCGGTATCATAGGTGCCTTGGTCTCATATCCAATTGCCAAATATTTAATCGGCATTGACAAGGGTACTTTTTTCTTCATCACCCCCTTTATGTTAAGCACACTTGCCGGTAGCATCATTGCTTACATTATGTTGAAAGCACTCTCATATACAAGCTTATTAAAGGCACCCCATGAAAACGCCTAAGTTATTAATCATAGCAGGTTCAGACCCCACATCAGGTGCTGGAATACAGTCAGATTGTCTTACGGCCTTTTCACTTGGTGTCTATCCCATGACCATTGTCACTTCTATCACCAGTCAAAACGATTTGGGTGTCATTGATCGGTACGATCTGCCCAGTCAAGTCATCGCCTCTCAGCTAGAGGGGCTTTTGTCTCGCTTTGACTTCGATGCGGTTAAGATTGGCATGCTGGGCTCACAAGACACAGTTTTAAATGTTGCGGCTATTTTGAGAAAGTACAAGTACAAGCTTCCCTTTATCCTTCTTGATCCAGTACTTAAAGCCTCAAACGCCTTTTCTCTGAGCGAAGAAACCCTTTGTGATGTCATGAGGCAAGAACTTATTCCCCTGGTCTCTCTTTTAACGCCAAATCGAGACGAGCTCGAAGCCCTTTTCAAAGTTGATTCCAAACTGGAAGAAGAAGTTCATAATGCCATGGATTATTTCAACATCGTATCCAGTCAATTGCATATGCATACGGATTGCGCCATTCTATTAAAGGGTGGCCACTTCACTGGAGATGCCATTGACTTACTGATCAAATCACCAAATGAGCCTCCAATTGCTTTTAGGGCTCAGCGCATCACCGCGCCTTTCTCTCATGGTACAGGCTGCACACTTTCAACTGCCATTTGCGCATATGTCCTGAACCACTATAGCCTTGAAGACGCTGTGAGCAATGCGAAAGCCTATTTGCTTGCAGGCCTTTCCAATCCCGTAGATTTAGGCAATCAATACGGTGCCATCAACAAATGGACCACCTCTTAATATCGTTTACATCTTATGGAGGCAATAAATGATACCGTCAAAAAAAATGATTCATGTCATAACAAATGATGTGACAAAACAATTTGTTGCAGATGCCATAGCCGCCTATAAAGCAACACCCATCATGTCAGAGACATGTGAAGAGTTCAAAATTATATATCCCAAACTGGACGCAGCCGTTATCAATCTGGGAATGGTCAACATAGCCAAGCAAAAGGTGATTCACAAGGCATGTTATGAGGCAAACCTGCACAAACTCCCCCTGGTAATTGACCTCGTCGGCATTCACTTTAGCGATCATCGCAAGGCATTTGCCCTTGAGCTATTGAGACAATATGCCTTCACAGTAATCAAAGGCAATTCATCAGAAATTTCTGCTTTAATTTCTGATGACCCTTGTCTTTCCTTTGATGCCATAGGCCCTATTGGTTATGATAGCATTGCTGCTGTATCAAAACACTATCCAGATGCCCTAATCGTTGCAACAGGTGCAACGGATTACGTTGCTAAAGCCGGTCGGGTAAATGAGGTTACCGGCGGTTCTATCCTTATGCCCTGTGTCTCAGGCACAGGTTGTGTTCTCTCCGGCCTCATGGGCGCATGTCTTGGTGCACTCACTGATGAGGCACACTCATATGATGCAATTCTCAATTTATGTAAGACATACAAGCTGGCTTCCGAAAAAGCAGAAGTGTCCTCA
This sequence comes from Fusibacter sp., assembly GCF_057447755.1. Taxonomy (NCBI): domain Bacteria; kingdom Bacillati; phylum Bacillota; class Clostridia; order Eubacteriales; family Fusibacteraceae; genus Fusibacter; species Fusibacter sp. Next base: position 12,010 of record NZ_JBVBZF010000020.1, read on the forward strand.
AGAAGTAAACTCGGTCAGTTCAAAATAGATTTAATATCTGCAATTTATGAAATGGAGGCTTATCATGAAACCTAAAAAGCTCTACCTCATCACCAACGCAAAGCCCTTCCATCAACAGCTTAAAATATTAAAAAAAATAATGCCTCTTGGCATCGATTATCTTCAATATCGTCAAAAATCTTTAAACTGGGATCAAGCCCTTCAAGAAATACACCAACTTTCACTACTTTGTAATCTTTTTGAAGTGCCCTTGATCATAAACGATCGTCTTGATGTGGTTACCATAACCAAGACTCAAGGCATTCACCTTGGCGAAGATGATTTGCCAGTGAAATATGTCAAAATGGTCAGCCGTGAAAACTTAATCATTGGCGCAACAGCTAAAACCCCTGAACGCGCCTTGGCCTGTGAAAGTGCTGGTGCAAATTATTTAGGTGTAGGTGCCTTTTATCAATCCAATACCAAGTCCAATGCCAAATTGATTTCAAACGATACACTCACTGCAATACGAAAAACGGTCAAGATTCCCATCTTTGGTATCGGTGGCTTGACGCCATCAAACATCACAGAGCACATTTACAACCACGTGGATGGCTTTGCTGTATCAGATGCCATCTTATCCAGCCCTGATCCCGAGTGCATAGTGAAAGCCTTTAAATCTCTTTAAGCAAGACCCAGTAACCACCCCAGGTAAAGGCTGAAGGATTTTTCAAATAATCACTTAATATGTTATAATAAACCGTATGTTTATTCCCGATCTTTTAATGATTAATAAAGAGGTTATCCTATGAAGAAAATATTTGAAAATGACTGGCAAGAGCTCCTGTCACCAGAGTTTGAAAAAGATTACTATAAGCACCTAAAGCAATTTTTGATTCAAGAATATCAGACTAAGACCATTTATCCATCAAAGGATGACCTTTATAATGCCTTTCGTTTGACGGCTTATAAAGACGTCAAAGTTGTGATTCTCGGCCAAGACCCCTATCATGGGCCTGGACAGGCACATGGCCTTTGCTTCTCGGTTCAAAAGGGCGTAAAGACCCCGCCTTCATTGGTAAACATCTATAAAGAGCTCGCAAGAGACTTGGGCTTTCAAATCCCAAATCATGGTAATCTCACCGCTTGGGCTAAGCAAGGTGTTTTACTGCTCAACACCGTTCTGACAGTGAGAGCAGGCGAAGCAAACTCCCATCGCAAGATGGGATGGGAAACCTTCACGGACCAGGTGATTTCTCTACTAAACCTGCGTGAGGAACCTATCATTTTCATGCTTTGGGGCAATCCAGCCCAAACTAAGATTAAGTTGATTACAAACCCTCACCATTTAATATTGAAATCAACACATCCAAGTCCACTCTCAGCACATAGAGGCTTTTTAGGGTGTGGCCACTTTTCACAGGCAAATGCCTTTTTGGAAAGTCGTGGCCTTCAAGCCATTGACTGGCAAATCACCTAGGGTCTCATCGTTCATATAAAAAAGCTCTGATTCTAATGTATGATCTACATTAGGCATCAGAGCTTCTTTCTACTTTAAGGTTATATTGCGGTCAAACCTTGAGTTTTTTAGAGTACACGACCATCTGTCGAAATCGTAACTTCCTTGTAAGGTACGATACACTGTGCTTTAAGCATTGCTTGCTTAACAGCTTGTATCATCCCACCACAACATGGCACTTCCATTCTCACGACCGTTATGCTTTTAATGTCATTTTCTGCTAAAATTTGAGCAATTTTATCTGTGTTGTATTGATTATCATCCAGTTTCGGGCAGCCAATGACTGTGACTTTTCCCTTTATAAAATCTCTGTGGAAATCACCATAGGCAAATGCTGTACAATCTGCTGCTATGAGTAAATCTGCATTCTTAAAATAAGGTGCATTCGGGCTCACAAGTCTAAGTTGTACTGGCCATTGCATTAGTTCTGAACCTATTGTCATATTGATAGAAGGCTGAGCATTTTGCACTGGCTTACTTGAAACCACGCCTAGGGGTTCTATTGTCGCTGGTCTTTGAATGGCCTTAGATGCTGTACCTGGACAACCACATGCAAGCGGCTCTAAGCTTTCAGCCTTAGGGGAAGCATTTGATTTGGCTTTGATGTTCTTTCTGGAAGCGTCGAACTCATCAGTTTCTTTTTCCACCACGTGAATGGCATCCACAGGGCACTTTGGCAAACACATACCAAGACCATCACAATAAGATTCGCTCACAAGCTTTGCTTTCCCATCTATGATTTCAATTGCACCCTGCATACAAGCACCTGCACATAAACCACAACCAACACATTTTTCTTCATTTATCTCAATTACATTTCTCTTCATTATCTATTTTCCTCCTTCAATCCTTGATCTTATATCCCTATTATAGGGTGTCAAACCTCTTAAGTATGTAACATATGTTACTTTTTATAAAAAAAGCCGATGTTAAAAGTTACTTAAGTCACTTTCAACATCAGCCCTATGTTTGTTTTCAATCGAGTCATCGTCGGATTAGAAAATAATCAGTGTCACTTGGTCATGACTTCAATGGCCTTCCTAACTTTAGATGATCATATCATTGTAAATTTCATATTTGTCTGTTGCATCATATTTTTCTTGCTTGATTCTCAAAGTTTCAATCGGGATAATGGCACGATCCACGCCGCCTATAACTCTAGCAGGTATGCCCACTGCAGTGGATTCCGTTTTGGTATCCTTGAGGACAACAGAACCTGCGCCTACCTTGCTGCCAGCCGCTATATGAATTGGACCCAATATTTTAGCGCCAGCACCGATCACCACACGGTCACCAATCGTCGGATGTCTCTTACCAGTGTCTTTACCAGTCCCACCAAGTGTTGCCCCTTGATAAATGGTAACATAATCGCCGATAATTGTCGTCTCACCCACGACCACACCCATGCCATGGTCTATGAACAAGGCATGACCAATGGTTGCACCTGGATGAATTTCAATCCCTGTGAAAAATCTAGAAGTCTGAGAAATCAGTCTCGCCATGAAGAAAAATTTGTGTTTATATAAAAAGTTAGAAACCCTATACGCTGCAACTGCATGCACAGAAGGATAGAGTAAAAGCACCTCTAAATAAGATCTTGCTGCTGGATCACTGTTTAAAATATTGTCTAAATGACTCTTAATTCTTGAAAACATCCTTTACCTCTTTTCTTAAAATACGTTATTGGAAATGTATTTTTCACCACCATCCGGTGAAATCGTCAACACTTTTTTACCGCTTCCAAGTTTTGCAGCAACCTCTAAAGCTGCCACAACAGCTGCGCCTGATGAAATGCCAAGGAATAGGCCTTCTTCCTCCATGAGTCTCTTTGTCATTTTAAAGGCATCTTCACTGCTTACCTTAATGACTTCATTATAGATATTTACTTCTAAGACATCCGGCACAAAACCAGCGCCGATACCCTGAATTTTATGGGGACCCGGCTTGTCGCCTGAAAGTACTGGTGATTCCACTGGTTCCACCGCAAAGATTTCAATATTTTTGAATTTGGTCTTTAGTCGTTTGCCGACACCTGTGATCGTACCACCGGTTCCTACGGTTGAAACGAATGCATCTAAAGATTCAAAGTCATTAGTAATCTCAACACCCGTAGTTTCAAAATGGATGGCACTATTGTCATCATTCTTAAATTGTTGAGGCATATAAACACTTGCATCTTCAGCCATTAGGGTTGCTTCTTGTATCGCGCCACTCATGCCCTTTGTCCCATCTGTTAAAATCAGCTCAGCACCATATGCCTTAATGATATTGCGTCTTTCAACACTCATGGTATCTGGCATGACGATTTTAACATCATAGCCCTTCATCTTGCCAATATAAGCTAGGGCAATTCCCGTATTACCACTGGTTGGTTCTACAATTGTCATGCCCGGCTTCAAATCACCTCTACGCTCAGCGCCTTCAATCATGCCTAGTGCTGGTCTAACCTTAACACTGCCTGTTACATTCATACCTTCAAGCTTAATATAAACATCTGCCATTTCTGGTGTTACGACTTTTTCAAGTTTTACAACTGGTGTATTGCCTACTAGTTCTCTTACATTCGATTTAATCATGGTTTTCATATCCTTTCTCATAGATATTCAGTTTAAAGTGTGACACTGCTTTCTGAGACGTAATCTATCTTCACAGCTTTAATCTTTTTAATATAAAAAGACTCCGCCTCTTATATTTCTATAAGAGACGAAGTCTATACTCCGCGGTTCCACTCTAATTGGCTAATAGCCCACCTTCAAGCACTTAATGCTCTATCTCTGTAACGGGAGATCCCGATGTAGCCTACTCTTAGTTCGGTACATTGCTCCGAAGGGCACTTCAATCAAATTCCCCTGAAAATCTTCCACCATTGATTTTCTCTCTGTGAGTTTCCTTTGATCTACTTTCCTTCTTCAACACATTTAAACTGAATTTTCAATTCCAACTAATTTAGTCGGTTATTATTTGTTGTTATTAGTTTACCGTCATAAGAAAGATCTGTCAACCCTCTTTTTATGAATAATTTGTAAATCATCTAAAGAGAGATTCAATCTTTCGGTTTAAAAGCCTTGTTTCAATTGGTTTTTCAAGCAACTCAAGATTGGTATACAAATTTTTAAGCCTAAAATCCTCTTCGGTAAAGTAACCGCTTATACCAATCACTTTTATTTCCGGATACTTCTTAAAGGTCGTTCTGAGGAATGCTTGAAAATCTTCATGTACATTTCGATCGGTTATGAGTAAAAAGATATCCTCTAAGTTTAGGTCCTCAAGTCGGTTTGCCAATTTGACGCTCACATAGCCGTTTTCAATTAAGACCGCTTCTAGGAGCTCGCAGACAATCTCATCATCGTCCAGCACGGCAATCTTGTGAGACTTTTCAAACTCCCCTTGCTTGACAAGTGGCAAGGCCACTGTAAACTTGGTCCCTTTATTGGGATGACTCTCTACCTTGATGCCCCCATTGTGTTTGGTAATGGTTCCGTATACCGCTGAAAGCCCCATACCGTGGCCTTCACCAAAGGGCTTGGTTGTATAAAAGGGTTCAAACCACTTTGAAATTTCATTTTCTGCAACCCCTTTACCAGAGTCCTCAATTTCAACGATGCAGTAGGCACCGCTACTGATCTCCTGATAAAAATTGATACGATCGTCATCGTTAAGCGTTTTTTCATATAGGGCAATATTAATTGTGCCTTCAAGTTCTATCGCTTCATAAGCATTTTTTATAATGTTCAAAAAAGCACTTTCAATAAAGGCTTCATCGCCTAATGCAAAGCAATTAGGGGCATCCGATATTTTTTTAATCTGAACCGTTTTCTTATCCATATCATGAAAGGATGCCAACACGTGATCGATAACATTTTGAATGTTAATCAACTTTTCAAAGTGAATATTCTGATTTGAAAAAGTCAAAAGTTTATGAACCAGTTCAGAGGCTACACCAGTTTGATGCAAAATCTTCTCAACATGTACCTTGGACTTGCCCTCTGATGTTGCAAGTAAAAGACTTGCATGGCCTGCAATACCCATGAGCTGGTTGTTAAAGTCATGGGCAATTCCACCCGCTAATTGGCCGATTGCATTCATCTTATCTGATTGAAGGACTTTCTTTTCCAAGTGTCTATAGTCTGTCACATCATTTACGACAATAATTCTTATATTCAAATCACTAAAACCTTCGATCTCGATCTTGGCAACCTGGTAGATCCTCTCTGTCTGGTTAGCATCAATATATACCCCTTCATAGACAGGAAATTTATCCTCTGCTTTAAGTGTTTTGACATGTTCAAAATCCTCAAATTTAAAAATTTCATTTGAACATTTGCCAAAGGCCTCATCCTTTGAAATCTGTGTGTTGTCCGCAAGCCATTGGTTCCAATAAGTAATTTCCCCAGTGTCAATTTCCTCAGTCAGCAAGCCAAATGGCAACTCATCAAAGACCATTAGGAGCTGGGTATTTTGTGTTTTTAAAAAGGCCATAATCTTTTCGCGCTTAGCGCTTTCATACCTGATATTAAAGACCAATCCAATCACAACCAAGAGGTTTACAATATGGACGATATCTCTGAACAATTCTTTTCCCGTCAACACGAAGCTCAAGTAAAATATCGCACCTATTGCCAAACCTAAAAAAATGATTCCCCAAACCATACTTGTATTCTTTTTTAACCCCTTCATTGTATCACCCCTTGGAAATAGTATACGCTTAAAAAACTTAACTGCCAATGTCCATTTTTAGTCATAATCGATGGCTATCTAAAAAATTATATGTATGGTAAAATATCTTAAAGGGGTGATTTTCAATGGATTTCAGGCAATTAGAAGCTTTTGTAAACGTTGCAAAATACAAGAATTTTTCAAAAGCAGCCAAGGCACTTTATTTATCGCAGCCAACCATCAGCTTGCATATATCTAACCTAGAGAAGGAACTAAATCTGTCTCTTTTTGATCGAACCTCAAAGGAAGTTAACTTAACCCCACAGGGCTCGGAATTTTTAAACTATGCACTTGATATGATTAATATGAAGAATAAAGCACTACACCAGCTTACCGCTTCAGATATTAAGATTACAGGTTCTCTACATATATCCACCAGCTCTACACCAAATATTGTATTACTACCAAAAGCCATCAGTGATTTTCAGGCGATTCACCCTGAAGTGAGCTTTATCGTCGAAGAAAAGAGTTCTAACGCCATTATTGAGGATGTTTGCTCACTCACTGCGGACCTTGGTATCGTTGGTATGAAAGTTGATAACGAACGCTTTATTTGCATGCCCTTGTTTGAGGACGATCTCGTGTTCATATGTGCCAGCAATGCCGACATTTCAGATGTCATGAGTTTTTCAGACCTTACAAAACACAATCTGATATCCCGATCAGAACAGTCAGGCACCCGCATTGACCTTCAAAGGCATTTTGTAGAGCAGGGTTATGATATCTCCTTGCTTGAAACCGTGGTTGAAACAGATGATTTAAATCTCATTTTATCATTGGTGGCCAAGGGGATCGGTTTCTCTTATGTCTCTCAGACAGTTTTTGAAGCCTATAGTCGCTATCTACCGATTAAAGCCTTCAAGATCAAGGGCATACAAATCAATCGCGGCATCCACCTATTGATCAACAAAAGACGCACCCTATCCCATGCCGCAGAGGATTTCAAACAACTTTTACTCTCCTATTACAAGAAGGATTGTAAAAGCCTAAATGCTTCCGTGGTCAGTTTTGACTAAGGGTGACCCATATATGTCGACCTGTATTTCATATGTGGTTGACGCTTCAATAATAGGAGATTAAAAAGAACCAGATCATGGCCTTTCCTATTTCGCCATAGATGATTCTTGTTCAATAAAAAAGGCGCTTTCGCAACTCTAAGAAACGAGATGAGCGATAGCGCCTTTATCTATTTTATTAGTCTTGTATTGCCTTAGAAAGCATGCCCTTAAATAAAATCACAAGGATTAATGGCAGCACCGCCACAAAACCATATGAGCCATAGAGGGTTGGATATCCCATTTTATCAGCGAGAAAGCCCCCCAAAAGCGTAAAGGTAAAGGTTGCAATCCCACTGGATACTGCAGAATAAATAGATATTGCAGAGGTGGACAGAGATCTTGGCGTAATGTTTGAGATGAGTTCTATAAACAAGGGGATAAAGGTACCAACGATGATGCCTCTTAAAACACTTGAAATAACAAACACACCCCAAACGCTTCCGAAACTCAAGATTGCCATTCTCAAAATCGAAACGGCATTCATCATCAACATCAAAGGTACAATGCCAAAGGATCTGATGAGTCTCTTGGAGTAAAAGATAAAGGGCACCTCAACACAAACAGCGATAAAGGTCAAAATACCGATTTTTGAAACGGGAATACCATGCCACCTGAAGTAAAGCCCCAAGTACTGTTCACCTCCGAAAAAAGTACCTGAAAAGAGAAAGCTATAAATCAGGACAAAGACAAACTCCTTTTGCTTAAGCAGGCCCTTCAAATCTCTAAGGTAATGCGTTCTCACCATATCAAGCTTGTATTCCTTAATCTGAGCAAGTAGAAAAATACTCACAATAAAGCCTGTTGCCGCTATATAAAAGATGGATTTAAGTCCAATATAAAAAACAACTTGTGCCACAGCAATGGAACCTATGGCATAGCCTATAGAACCCCAAACTCTTATGCTCCCATAAGAGCCTTGCTGGGTTCTATTCACGTAGGCGATTGCCATGGCATCCGTCATCGGGCCTTGGGCACATAAGAAGACCGTATAGAGGCAATAAATCACGACAATGGCCATTTTGCTGACAAAGAAAGTCATCAAGAGCGCTAAGAGGGTATTAACGCCCATGATTGTGGTTAAAAGTCTTTTTTTGTGGTCGGTACTGTCACCCAAGGCACCCCAAATGGGTTGAAAAATCAAGGTAATAATCGGCAGAAAGGACATGAGGGTCCCAATTTCAGCCAGCTTAAAGCCTGCTTCTTCACTCAAATAGATTGCCACGAGTGTATAAACTGCTGACCATGCAGCAAATAATATGAAATAGAATATATAATATTTTTTATTTTCGTTCACCAAGTGCTCCTTGAAGGTCATATTTTCGACAACAGTATAACATAACCCTTAAGTGAATACTATCTTTAGTGTGTGAAAGTTTTTCTCAGGTAAGCCTCAACTTCTTCCGATGTTGCAAAACCAAGTACGGTTTCTAAAACTTCCTTCAAATAGTCTAGACTATAAAGGCTTGCAATCTGTCTTGATTTTAAAATTTGACCAGGACTCATACTAAATTCGTGTAAGCCCATAGCAATAAGAATTGGGAAAATCAGTGGATTACCCGCTACTGAGCCACACATGCCTACCCAAATACCGCCTGCATTGCCGTTCTTGATGGTCGTATGGACAAGGCGTAATACTGCTGGGTGATAGGGTGTGTAAAGGGCTTTGATATTCTCGTTCATACGGTCAACAGCAGTGGTATATTGAATTAAATCGTTAGTGCCAATGCTGAAGAAATCAACCTCTTTGGCCAAAATATCCGAAATCACAGCTGCTGCAGGAATTTCGATCATGATACCCACTTCTACCTTAGGATCATAGGCAATACCCTCTTGATCAAGTTCTGCCTTAACCTCTTCCAGAAGCTTTTTAGAAGCTCTGATTTCAGCAAGGGATGAAATCATCGGAAACATGATTTTGAGATTACCGTAAACACTAGCACGCATAAGGGCTCTAAGCTGAACCTTAAACAAATCCGTCTCCACAAGGCAATATCGGATTGCTCTGTAGCCTAAGAAGGGGTTTAACTCCTCCGGTATATTAAGGTATGGAATGTGCTTGTCCCCACCTGCATCCATGGTTCTGATCACAACAGGTCTAGTGCCCATGCCTTCGAGAACCGCTTTGTAGGCCATAAATTGCTCTGCTTCATTTGGGGCTTCTGTGCGATTCATATAAATAAATTCGCTTCTAAACAAACCAACCCCTTCAGCTCCATTTTCAAGTGCTGGTGCCACATCATCTGGTGAAGCTATGTTTGCACCGATTTCGATGTGATGGCCGTCCTTTGTCTTTGAAGGCTCATCCCTATAGATTAACAGTGCCTTTTGCTTGGCGCCGTATTCTGCTTTTTTAAGTTCATATTGATGTAGTGTCTCTTTATCTGGATTGATGTAAACATCCCCTGTGAACCCATCAATAATAACTGTATCGCCATCCTTTACAGCATTTTCAATGCCACTAACGCCCATAATTGCAGGAATACCCAGGGTTCTAGCTATGATGGCACTATGCGATGTGCTACCGCCAATAGCGGTTATAAATCCCTCTACTTGCTTTTTATCAATTTTAGCCGTATCCGATGGCGTCAAATCCTTAGCGACGACGATTAGGCCTTGTCCTTCAAAGCCGGTGTCCGATATATTTAAGAGTTTCTTTAATATACGGCGACCGATATCCTTGATGTCCAGTGCGCGCTCTCTAAAATATTCGTTGTCAAGACCTTCGAACATCGCAACAAATTGATCAATTGCCATTTGGGTTGCATAAGTTGCAACAAGGTGGTCCTTTTCAATAGCGTCGCAAATTACCTTCTTGAGCTCAGGATCCTGGAGCATGGCAATATGGGCCTTGAAAATCTCACCATGTTCCTTGCCCAGGGTCTCCACTTTTTGTTCATATTCATTTTCAAGGTCCTTCTCAGCGGACTTGAATGCGTTTTCAAGCTTGCTAAGTTCAAGTTTTACATCCTCTATTGTCTCCTTTTTAGGGATACTTAGTTCCTTTTTTATGACAACTTTACCGATGCCATAGCCATCAGATGCACCTATTCCTCTCATATTTAACACCTATCCTTCTATAATTTTTCCTAATAAACGCTCAAATTCATCCTGATCCTTAAGGGGCCTGAGATACTTAACCGATATAAGGTCACCTTGTTTTGTCCCAAGCTGCATCAGGGCAATGATACTGTCTCCAGCAACACTTATACCACCTACGGTAAATGCCACTTGTGCGTCATAACGCGTAACCAGATTGATGATCTCAGTTGCCACTCGGGCATGGATGCCAAATTTGTCCTTGATTTTATAAGTCATAATATGCCAATTTCCTATAAGAGCTTTGCTGCCGCTTCATCACAGATTACCGTTACATTTGGGTGAAGCTGTAAGACAGACGCTGGCAACTCAGGTATGATTTTACCGTAAATCATTTTATAAACCGCTTCGGCTTTTTCAGCACCCGAAGCGAGAAGTACAATTTTCTTTGCGTGCATGATGGTTTTGACCCCCATGCTAATGGCTTTTTTAGGTACATCCTCAATTGAACCAAAGAATCTTGAATTGTCTTCAATTGTTTTCTCATCCAACATAACCACATGAGTTCTCGCCTCAAACTTAAGGTCTGGTTCATTGAAACCAATATGGCCGTTACGACCAATCCCTAAAATTTGAAGGTCCAAACCACCAGCTTTGGCAATGCGTTCTTCATATTCTAGACACTCCTTCTCTATATCCTTAGCCAGGCCATTTGGCATGTTGATGTTGTTAAGGGCGATGTTCACATGATTAAAAAGATTTTGTTGCATATAATGGATATAGCTTTGGTCACTTTCTTTACCTAGACCGATGTATTCATCAAGATTAAAACTTGTTACCTTCTCAAAATCCACGATACCAGTCTGATACATTTTGACGATCTCAGCATACATGCCTTCTGGTGTGGAACCCGTTGCAAGCCCTAAATTGCTGTCTGGCTTTAGGATCACTTGACTTGCCACAAATTGTGCTGCTTTAAAACTGAGCTCTCTATAACCTTTTACTCTAATAATTTCCATATTGCGCCTCCTATAAGCCATCAACGAATGTTTTTATGATATGGCAATTTTCATCCAAAATATTAATATCTGCCGTCTTTCCAACGCTTAAACTGCCATACTGTGAATCTAACCCTATAACTTTCGCTGGATTCAAGGTCGCCAAATTAAAGACCTCATGAAGTGGCAGCTTTGTATGCTTCATAAAATTATAAACCGCTCGATCCATGGTCAAGACACTGCCTGCTAAAGTACCATCCTCTAGCCTGCACGCACCCTCTTTGACGATCACGTTTTGTCCTCCAAGGTCATACTGCCCGTCTTCAAGACCACCTGCCCGCATACTGTCAGTAATCAAAACCAGTTTGTCCTTATCAAGGCATCTGCTAAGCCCCTTGAACAAGCCCTTATGAACGTGAATTTCATCTGCGATGAGTTCAGCCGTAAAAGACTCGCTGAGCATGGCACCGATGACACCTGGTTCTCTGTGATGCAGGGGTGGCATTGCATTGAAACAGTGGGTGATATGGGTAACGCCATTTTCATATGCCGTCATAGCAGTTTCAAAATTACTGTTGGTATGTCCTATGCTGAGTTTCACCGACGGATGGGCTTTCATCTTCTCAATAAATTTGAAATCTGCATCGTTTTCAGGGGCAATGGTGATGATTTTAATAATGTC
>NZ_JBVBZF010000021.1:0-23438 GCF_057447755.1 Fusibacter sp.
GAGCATCGGTTGGTTCGAACTCAAAATATACCCAACCCAAGAGGGTTTGATTATTTTGTCTAACGAGATTACCGATAGGGTGAAATCTCAGGAAGAAAATTTACTACATATAAAAAAAATAGAACTACTCCGTAAAATTGATCTTGCCATACTTAGTGGCTCTGACCTAATTTCAACCATGAATATGATTTCAAATGAAACCATTAAAGCACTTGATATTGAAGCCGTTTCTATTCTCTTGTTAACCCCCCAGAAAGATAGACTTCTGTTCTTTACAGGATCGGGTGCCATAGAAAGTGAATTAGAAATGAAGACAATTGTTTTAAGTCCCAGTTTAGAAGCACTATTTCTCAAACACAGTTCTGATATCATTAAGGTAGATGAAGCCTTTTTAGAAACCTATCCGGAATTTAAAAATCGCTATCCACATGGAGATGACTATTATTATTTTATTTTACCTTTAATTACAAAGAAAAAGATTGTAGGCATGATGGAGGTTTGTCAAAGGGGCGATTTAAATGAAGATGAAAGAAGTGAGGAATATTTGGAAGCGCTTGCTGGTCAAGCGGCAATGGCAATTGAAAACCATATTTTATTTAATGATATCATCCATAAGAACAATGAACTATTAAATGCATATGCCACCACAATCGAAAGCTTTTCCAGAGCGCTTGATATCAGAGATGCAGATACAGAAGGGCACACGCTTCGTGTAACGAGATTAGCACTCAGATTTGCAAGGCAATTAGGAATTGAAGGAGAAGCCTTGACCAATTTTCGATATGGCTGCCTCCTACATGACATTGGTAAAATAGGCATTCCGGACGCCATCTTGAGAAAGCCAGGTCCCCTAGATACCATTGAGTTTGAAATCATGAAAAAACATACTGAATATAGCATGAAAATTATAGAACCTATCTCTTACCTTAAAAATGCCATGACCATACCCTATGGTCATCATGAAAAGTGGGATGGGACTGGCTACCCCAATCAATTAAAGGGAACAGAAATTCCTTTTGAAGCTCGAATTTTTGCCATAGTTGATGTGTTTGATGCATTGACATCGGATAGGCCTTATCGAAAGGCTTGGAAGCTAGAGTCTGTGCTGATTTATATGAAGTCACAATCAAAGATTCACTTTGATCCAGAACTCCTTGATCTCTTTTTAAATCATATTGAAAGTTGGATTAATGAACAGGATTAATAAAGCAAGTGGTCATGAACAATATTGTACATGGCCACTTTTTGTATTAGTCACATCCCAATTTAATAGGTGCTATAGAATTTTATGAAAAATATGGTCATCAACATACAAACCTGTTTCTAAATTTCTATGATGCATTTTGACAATACCGGATTGGTCAAAACTTAATTTTTTAACAGCATTTAGAGAAGCAATATTATCACTATATACATAGATACGCGCAATTAATACACCTCTCTGTTTCATTTTTTCCAGACCATATTCTGTTAGAGCCTTGGCTAAGTGTTTTCCTCTTACCAATGGATGTATGGCAGCTGTTAAGAAGACTGCATGTTCCTTTTCTGGGCAAGCATCACGACGGCCTTTTAATATGCCCAAAAGCTGATCCTTCTCATAGGCAAGAAAAACCATTTCAGTTTCGCTATTGACCCAACTCTGAACCTCGTCAGCACCAGAAATTTCGGTGAAAGAGACTTCTGCGGATTCAGCAATAAGTAACGCTATAAATGACCATACGTTTGCTACGTCAGCTGATTCTAATGTTTTAAACTTTATCATGTGATGACACCCTCCTATATGAAAATAGTAACATACAAAATTTATTTGTTAAATAGCTCCAAGAAATGATTTTTTAAGTGATTTTGACTGGTAAAAGTTTGTAAATAATATCTAAGAAGTCATGTTGAAATGATAGTTCTAGGCTCTAATCTGTGTTAATATATTTAGGTGAGGAGGTGCAATATGATTAAAATTAAAAATTGGGTGAACCCGGAGAGTATAGATGAAGCATATGAAATTCTTAATCAAAGAATAAACAATAGAGTTTTAGGTGGTGGTGCTTTTTTGAGATTGGCACATGATCTGACAATAGATACAGCAGTGAATTTATCAAATCTAGGTTTAGACCTTATCGAAGAAAATGAAGAAGGTTTTGAAATTGGGGCTATGACCACACTCAGACAGTTAGAAGTCCATGAAGGACTGAACAATTATTTTTCGAACATCTTCAGGACGGCACTTGAAAACATCGTAGGTGTACAGCTTAGGAATATCGCTACTATAGGGGGAACTGTTTTCGCAAAATACGGTTTTTCAGATCTGATTACAGCTTTAATGGTTCTTAATACAAGATTGGAATTTTATAAATATGGAGAGATTGGGCTTGATGAATATCTTAAAATGCCTAGAGCCCATAAACGTGATGCCAAGGATATTTTGATTAAGGTCAAAATCAAGAAAGAAGATATTAAGTGTAGTTTCAAGATGGTTCGTAATTCCACGAGTGATTTTGCGATGGTCAATGTTGGTGTGAGCAAGGTAGATGGTCTTTATAAAATTGCAGTAGGTGCTAGACCTGGTGTAGCCTGTTATGCAGAAGAGGCAATGAAACTAATTAATGCGTCAGCTCATCTCTTAAATGAGGCATCTGATCAGGAAATGACGGAGGTCTTAAAAACGCTTCCAAAGAATCTTGTTTTTGGATCGAATCGATTTGGCGATAAGGCCTATAGAGTTGCCATGAGTCAATTACTCGTAAAAAGAGCACTTTTGGAGGTGAATGATGAAAATTAAAATAAATCTCAACCACAAAGAAAGAGAAATTGAAATCAGTCCAGATGATTACCTTTCAGAAGTATTGAGAAATAACGGCTGTAAAAGTGTTAAAAGAGGGTGCGATAAAAGTACTTGTGGCGCCTGTACGGTCTTAGTGGAGGATAAACCCGTCTTGTCCTGTACTTATTTGGCAGCAAGAGCCCATGGTAAGCGCATTACGACCTTAGAAGGTGAACAAGAAGAAGCCGTTAAATTAGGTCAGCTTATTGTCGCAGTGGGTGGTGATCAGTGTGGGTATTGTACACCATCACTTGCGCTTACGACGATTGCCATGAAACGCGAACTTAAAAATCCTACTGAAGCTGAAATTGTACATTATATTACAGGAAATCTATGCCGTTGCACGGGCTATGTGGCTCAACTAAAGGGCATTAAAAAATATATGGGGGTGGAATAATGAAAATTGTAAATTCTGCCGCACCGAAAAAAGATGGTATGAAGCTTGTGACAGGTGCACCGGTCTATACAGATGATTTGGCACCTAAGGAATCCCTAGTAATTAAGCTCTTAAGAAGTCCCCATCATTTTGCCAAAATTAAGAGCATTGACACTTCAAAAGCGGAACAAGTTCCAGGTGTGGCTTGTGTTTTAACCTATAAAGACGTGCCTAATAAACGCTTTACGAGAGCAGGTCAAACTTATCCGGAACCATCACCACAAGATTGGAAAATGCTAGATGAAATTCTTCGTTACAAAGGGGATGAGGTTGCCATTGTGGCTGCTGATACTGAGGCAATAGCAATTAAGGCCATGAAGCTTATTCGCGTTGAGTATGAAATTCTCGAACCTGTGCTGGACTATAGGACTGCCATGGAAAACCCAAGTATCGTTCATCCAGAAGCTGATGCTTTTACCCATTTTGAGTTTGGTTTTGTACCTGAAAAAAACATAGCATCCTCATATTATGTAGAGGTTGGTGATTATGTCAAAGGGTTTGAAGAAAGTGATGTTGTCCTCACGCGAACTTATGAAACACAAGCAACACATCCAGCAATGATGGAACCTGTTTGTACCTACACTTATTTGGATCATATGGGGCGATTGGTTGTGGTCTCCTCGACTCAAATTCCTTTTCACGTGAGAAGAATGGTAGCCAATGCAATGGATTTGTCAATCAATCAGGTGAGAGTTATAAAACCTAGAATCGGTGGTGGCTTTGGTTGCAAGCAATCCTCAGCTTCAGAATTTTATCCAGCGCTCGTCACACTTAAAACAGGAAAACCAGCCAAAATCGTCTATACGAGGAAGGAAGTTTTTCTAGGCACGACGAGAAGGCATCCCTTCCACTTTGAAGTTAAAATAGGTGCCACTAAAGATGGTATTGTAAAGGCCTTTGATGTGAAAGCCATTTCCGATACAGGTGCTTATGGTGAACATGCAGGTACAGTTATGAGTGCATGTGCTGAAAAGATTATGGCCTTTTATAAAACGGTAGGCTACCGATTTGACGGCAAAGCCGTATACACCAATCATGTTTCATCTGGCGCCTTTAGAGGCTATGGGAAAACCCAAGGTGGCTTTGCCATAGAATCCATTATGAATGAACTTGCCTGCGAACTTCAAATGGACCCAACGATTCTTAGAGAGAAAAATATCATTCACCCTGGTGACCACTTGCGACTTGGCGTTGACCACGTTTACCATGAAGATGTCACAAGACAGGATACCTGTGAACTGGAGTATTGCCTTAAAAGAGGTAGAGACATGATAGGTTGGGCTGAAAAGTATCCGTCGGTTAAGGTCTCGGAGACTAGAGTTCGTGGTGTGGGCATGGCACTTGCAACTCAAGGTTCAGGTGTATTAAATATTGATTCTGGAGGGGCCACTTTAAAGCTCAATTGTGATGGCTTCTTTACCCTCTTAATCAGTGCAACGGATATGGGAACAGGCTGTGATACCATATTATCTCAAATGGCTGCTGAAGTTTTGCAGGTGCCACTTGATCGAATTGTCGTTTACTCGGCCGATACCGATGTGACACCATATGATGATGGTTCCTACGCATCTAGTTCAACTTATGTCACAGGAACTGCCGTTAGAAAATCAGCAGAAAAAATGCTAGAAGTCCTCAAGTTAGAGGTCGCTGAAATACTGTCTACTGATCCTGATAAGGTTGAGTATCAAAAGGGTGTATTCAGAGGGGGAAGTGATGAAATAACCCTTGAGGCTTTGGGCTACAAACTCAATCACAAACAAATCATGGTGACAGAAAGTCATGTATGTGCTAAAGAAGCTCCACCCTACAAGGCTGGATATGTTGAAGTCGAAGTCGATTTAGAAACTGGTAAAATTGAAATTGTTGATTTCGTAGGCGTTATTGACTGCGGCACACCAATTAATACAAACCTTGCGACTGTTCAGGCACAAGGTGGTATGTTACAGGGGATTGGAATGGCACTTTATGAACAAGCGGATCACGCATCAAACGGTGATGAAAAAAATGCAAGTTTCCTAACCTATAAATTACCATCCCGTAAAGATGCTATAACGACAAGGGTAGAATTTGCACCAAGCTATGAACCTTCAGGGCCATTTGGGGCAAAGTCTATAGGCGAGATCGTTATCAACACGGCATCACCTGCGATTATGGATGCTGTTTTCAATGCAACAGGCATTCGTATAAGAGAGTTGCCAATAACACCTGCCAAGCTCTTTGCCCTTATGAATCGAGAAAAATAATCAAAAGTGTACGCACACAGCGGATGCCTATGATTATTTCACAGAGTGAAATTTGAAATAAGACCTCTTTTGGTTTAAAAATTTAGTTTTGGGATTGACATCGCATTATGCAAGTTGTATTCTTTATTAAAACTATTGAAATTTAGCCATTGTAGATATGTAATTGTATTCGTATTTGCACGTATGACACGCGATAACGGTCCAAATAATAAGCACTCTTATCTATTTTTAGATGAGGGTGCTTTATCATAATCCGGCCTATTGATGGTTAATAAGGAGGTCAACATGGCATTTAAATTAGTCAACAAAGTATTATCACCAGAAGAAATCAGATCCTTAATCCCAGTGCCAAATCATTTGGTTCAAATAAAAGCAAAGAGAGATTTGGAAATTAAATCGATTTTTACAGGAGAGGATAAACGTTTTATTTTGATTATTGGACCTTGTTCTGCCCATGATCAGGATGCCGTTTTGTCATATGTCACTAAGCTTGCAGGGGTTCAGGAAAAAGTAAAAGAAAAAATATTAATCATCCCTAGAGTTTATACCAATAAACCGAGAACAACCGGTGAGGGCTATAAGGGCATGATGCATCAACCTGACCCAAATGAAACCCCAAATGTAACCGCTGGCATTAAAGCTATTAGAGATATGCAACTAAAGGTATTAGAAAATACACACATGACATCGGCAGATGAAATGTTATATCCAAGTAATTTGGGTTATGTGGAGGACTTATTGAGCTATATCGCCATTGGTGCCAGATCGGTGGAAAACCAGCAGCATCGATTGACAACAAGTGGGGTCGATGCAGCAGTGGGCCTTAAAAATCCAACAAGCGGTGACATAGGTGTAATGCTAAATTCTATAAAGGCGGCACAAATTCCACATGAGTTTATTCATGAAAATCATGAGGTGCAAACCTCTGGCAATCCATTGGCACATGCGATTTTAAGGGGTGCTGTAAACCAGTATGGTCGAAACATTCCCAACTATCATTATGAGGATTTACGTTATGTGGCAAAAAAATATGAGGAAAGAGGTCTTGAAAATCCCGCTGTTATTGTGGATTGTAGCCATGCGAACTCAATGAAACAGTATAGGGAACAACCAAGAATTGCACATGAGGTCATTAGAAATATGAAGTATTCTAAGAGTATTGGGAATCTTATCAAGGGACTCATGATTGAGAGCTATCTCATTGAGGGGACTCAACCTGTTACTGGTATGAACTTTGGTCAATCTATTACTGATGGTTGTCTGGGATGGGATGAATCGGAACGTTTGATCCTAGAAATTGCAGACCAACTCTAAATCCAAAGATTGACGCCTTTTATAATCATAAGATAAAATAAGCTAAGTGATCATAAAATCGCTTAGCTATTTTTAATTTGGTTTATAAACGCGTTCTCTTTTTTGACATATATTTTTCGGGCTCTCGCTCAAAGCCAAATTGAGTGTAAAGCTCGTGGGCATCAGCAGTAGCAAGGATACCTCTGAGACCTAGGATTGCCTCATGGTTTGTAATCTTTGAAACCAACAACTTTCCAAGTCCCTGACCTCTGTATTTTTCATCAATGATGATGTCGCAAAGCCAATACATAGTGGCATAATCTGTAACGGCTCTTCCAAAACCAATGAGCTTTTCAGACTCAAAGACACCAAAGCATAGTGAATTTTGAATTGAATGCTCAATGGTGTCTAAAGTTCGATCCTTAGCCCAATAGGATTGTTCCAAGAGCGCTTTTATTGCTTGTGGATCACAGTTATTAACTTCCTTGATGGTAAAATTAGTCTTCATATAAAGAACCTCCTTGAAAGATAAAAATCGCCATGAGACATATTTGGAAAGCAAGCACTTAGCACTCACTTAAAATAGGCTATGGCTTATTTAAAACTATATATCAAGACATTTTGATGTTCAATCTATTGAAAAAACATCTGTACTATGACAAGAGCTGTAGAGGTTTAGCAATGACTTACAAAAATTCTAATGAAATAAAAAACTATATCGAAACTTTGATAAGAGATCAAAACTATAAGATTGGTGATAAACTGCCAAGTTGCAGAGCACTTGCAATGACATTAAATGTGAATAAGCTGACGGTTCAAAAAGCTTATCAGAAGTTGGAAAGAACACATAAGGTTTATGCTGTTAAAAGGGGTGGTTATTATGTAGCGCATTCATCACCCGAAAAGCTTGTTGATGAAGAGATTGTCGATTTTAATCGCGTGATTCCTGAGCGTCAAATGATTCCCTACGCTTTATTCTTAAGCGCCACTGAGAATGCAATGCAGCAGTATAAAAATGCCATTTTTAATATGGATCAATTGCTTGGTTTAGATGCGTTGAGAGTTCAACTCAGCATGCTTTATTCCACTGAGGGCCTCAATATCACCAAGGACCAAATTATGATTACCAATGGCATTCAGCAGGGGATTCATCTGATTTTACAACACTTGTTTTTACATTCGTCGAAAACTTTATTAGTGGAGTCGCCAACTTATAGCCTAGCACTTGAGTTGGCGCAAGTGATGCAAATCAAGATCAAGACCATCGAAAGAAGACCTGACGGTTATGATATGAAAGTTCTGGAGGACTTGTTTAAGGAAGGTGACATTAAAGCCTTTTATTTGATACCAAGACATCATAATCCAACTGGGTATAGCTTGGATGAAAAAAGTAAAAGGGCAGTGGTGAAGCTTGCTGACCAATACGGTGTCATATTAATTGAAGACGATTTTCTTGCAGACTTATCACCTAAAAACAGACAAATGCCCCTCCATTATTACAACCTCAAAAAGAACCAATTTTACCTAAGAAGCTTTTCAAAAACTTTTATACCTGGCATTAGAATTGGGGCTATGATTTTTCCGGATGACTTTAGCGAAGATCTCAAGCATTTAAAGCATCTCAACGACCTAAACACTTCTAAATTAAATCAAGCTGCACTTGAAGTTTTTATTGCATCTGGTATGTATGAAAAACACATTCAGAGTATTCGTAAGCATTATGCAAAAAAAATGAAACTGGCAAAAAGCCTTTTGAAACCATCTCCCAAAATTAATTGGCATATACCAGAAGGTGGCATTTTCATATGGGGTGAATTCGATGAAAAAATCCCTCTTGATGCGATAATTGAACAATTGAGAAACGAAGGCATTTATATTAAAAGTGGTGTTGCCTTCGGATCTCTCAAACCAAGTGTCAGGATTAGCATTATAGGTGTACCTAGTGAACGCCTAGCAGCTTTAGAAAGGGTACAAGCACTTTTTAACCAGGAAGCCTATAAAGTCTACGAATAAGATTTATGGTAAAAAGCATAATTTATCATCAGGAATTTCAACAAAGAGTACATCACCAATCTGTACTCTTTTTTCATGTGTAACATCCATCTGAATGTGATAATCTTCAGGTCCAATGGGTGGTTTGTTAAATTTAATGTAGAGCGTAAGTAGGGTTGGTGTCTTTACAATATCTGCAACCCATACCTGAAAACAATTTTTTAAATGGGCATTGTCACTCAAGATGAGGTGGTGATTTCGTATGCAAACCTGTGAACAATCTGAAATTTCGCCTGACCTGTTTTGGGCAGTTTTAAGTTTAATCTCCCATTGATCACAAAACACCTGATTTGGTGACTCAACCTTGAAAGTCGAGAAATTTTTGCAACCTGTTATTTTTGCAGATTCAAGTGTCTTGGGTTTGCTAAAAAGTACCTTTTTATGACCAATATCATCGATTTTCCCCTCTTTAATGATGGCAATATCATCACATAGATAATAGGCCTCTTCCATTTGATGCGTCACATAAAAGGTTTTTACCTTGAATAGTGATAGGTATTGGGCCATCTCCTTGAGCATTTCCTTTCTAAGGTGGTCATCGAGTGCTGAAAAAGGTTCATCAAGAAGTAGTAGATCAGGATTGGTCGCCAAGGCACGGGCTATGGCAACACGTTGCTGTTGGCCGCCTGAAATTTGACTAGGGTATTTCTTTTCAAGTCCCACAAGATGAAGTTTAGAGATGAGGGTCGCCAAGTCTGTTGACTTATGGGGCATATAATTGGTTTTATCTATGCCAAAAGCAATATTTTCTGCCACTGTTAAATGCGGGAATAATGCATAGTTTTGAAAGACATATCCGATCTTGCGCTCTTGCGGTTTAACATTGATATGCTGGTCACTATGGTAAAATAAACGGTCATTTATGCTGATATATCCTTTGTCAGGTTTGACAAGGCCGGCGATACATTTTAATGTCATGCTTTTACCTGAACCAGAAGCACCTAGTATTCCCAAGATTGATGCATTAGTATTTATGGACAAATCAAGGGTATAATCTGAAAGTCTTTTTTGAATTTGAATTTGAATGGACAAGGGATTACCTCCTGATTCCTAATTTTTTATGTGCTCTTGACTGGTTCCAATAATTCATAGAGACCAAAGTGACCAATGAAATCGAAAATATAATCATGACCCAAATGAAGGCAAGGTGTAAATTGCCGCTTTGCGTTGCAAAATAGATGGCAATGGGAATGGTTTGTGTTTTTCCAGGGATACTGCCTGCAACCATGAGTGTTGCCCCGAATTCGCCGAGTGAACGAGAAAAAGAAAGTGCTGTGGCAGCTGCAATACCAGGCCAAGCCAAGGGCACTGATATTTTGGTGAAAATTCGCCATTCAGAACTACCAAGAGTACGTGCCGCATCAGTAATGTTGGGATCAAGCTGTTCAAATGCAGAAAGTGTCGTTTTATACATTAAGGGCAATGAGACCACAACTGACGCAATTACTGCTGCGTACCAAGAAAAGATGATTTTGATATCAAAAATTGAAAGAAAAAGCCCTAAGGGGCCGTTTTTACCAATTAAGAGTAGTATGATAAAGCCTGCAACCGTTGGTGGCAAAACCAATGGCAAGGTTATGATGCCGTCTATGAGTGCTTTGAATCGGCCATTATATTGCCACATGCGCCATGCAAATAAAAGTCCCAGCAGGAAGGTTATGAGGGTTGAAACAAAGGTGACCTTTAATGAAATCAATGCAGGTGTAATATCAAAGTTCATTTTATATCCTCCAGTTCTGATATTTAGTATGCAGGTGTAAAACCGTATTTTTCAAATATGGAAGTTGCTTTTTCTTGGGTGAGGAACTTTAGAAAAGCCATGGTCTGATCATAGTGTTTTGAATCTTTGAGGATTACGGCAGGGTATAAAATCAGGGTATGTGAATTTTCAGGGGCACTTGCAAGGATGCGGATTTCATTTGAGTTAATGGCATCTGTCGAATAGACAATCCCAAGATCAATGTTATTGGTTTCAACCCAAGACAAGACCTCTTTAACATCCTTTGCAAAAACAGCGCGTTCATATACCTTATCTGAAATATTGTAATGGTTTAAAATTTCTTCAGCATATTGACCTGCAGGGACACTACCAGGCTCTCCGATGCCAATTTTATCGTAAGTAGCTTCTCCCAAATCACCAAAGTCAATCTTGTCTAGAGTTGAGTTCACATTTGTCACCAACACGATTTCATTTTTTAAAAGAGGTGTAAAGGAGGCCGCATCCGCTAAATTTTTTTCGATAAGGTTGCTGGTATATCTAGGCGATGCAGATAAAAAGAGATCCACATCGGCACCTTGCTCAATTTGTTGTGCCAAGCTACCAGAACCTGCGAAATTTAGCATTAGATCAATGTTAGGATTATCCGCTTCATAGACCCCTTTAATTTCGGTTAAGACTTCATTTAGACTTGCGGCTGCAGATATGGTTAATTCTATACTCGAGTCATCTGATTTGTCATTGCGGCAACTTGTCAAGAGCAAAGACGATGAGAACAAAAGCAAAATCAACAAGCTTGGTAACATGATAAACTTTGGCGCTTTATGGAAATAGCTTTGTATAGGGCTTATGCTTAAAATTCCTTTGATTGTTCTTTTCAACGATGACCTCCAGTGGTGGCTGTTTTTTTAACACTCAGTATGATTTGATAAAACTTTTAAATTCAATCGCTTCGTTGGTTCTAATTATAAAGTTTTGTTGTCTTAAAATCAATATTAGCAGGCATATGTTTCATAAGCGATGGCTAGAATGCAATCAAACGAAATACAAAGGGCCAAGTGTCATCTGAAATATTACTGTTAGAATAACTTGAACTGAGGTATATATAATAAAAGAACATTAAAGGAGGCGCACGATGAAACTGAGTAAAGATGCGTATGAAAAGGAATTAGCCAGACTTCAAATTGAGTTAGTCAAACTACAAGAATGGATTGTGCATAAAGGATTAAAGGTCGTTGTTATATTTGAAGGCAGAGATGCAGCTGGTAAAGGTGGCGCTATTAAAAGGATTACAGAGAGTTTAAATCCTAGAACTTGTCGCGTTGTTGCATTACCAAAGCCTACCGAAAAAGAAAGAACTCAATGGTATTTCCAACGCTATATTGCACATTTACCAAGCGCTGGTGAGATGGTTCTTTTCGATCGAAGCTGGTACAACCGAGCAGGCGTAGAGCGTGTTATGGGTTTTTGCTCTGATGATGACTATTGGGAGTTCTTAAAATCCGTATCTGAATTTGAAAATCAGTTGATCAGGTCGGGGATAATTCTCATTAAATATTGGTTTTCTGTCAGTGATGATGAGCAAGAGGCGCGTTTTCAAGCCCGAATAAATGACCCTACAAAGCAGTGGAAGCTCAGTGATATGGACTTGGAAGCCAGATCAAAGTGGGTTGAGTACTCAAAAGCCAAAGATGTTATGTTTCAATATACGGATACTGAATCTTCACCATGGTATGTCATTGATTCTGATATAAAAAGAAATGCAAGAATTAACTGTATCTCTCATCTTCTGTCACTTATCCCTTATAAGGAAATTGATCACAAGAAACTTGAACTCCCTAAGCGACAAGAAAACACAGGTTATATTAGACCACCTATTGATTCTCAAACTTATATTCCTGACATTGCAAGTGAAATTGCCATGAGAAACCAAAAGGGTGTAAAGGATGGTTTAGCGAAGGATAAGGCTAAAGGCCGTGGTTCTAGGAAAAAAAATCGAAAACGAAAAAAATAAACATTGATGCAATGTAATCTCTAACGGGGTGGTTGGCTTGAAAAAATATTTAGAAGTTGTATTACCAGGGCTCTTTGTTACCGGTATTTTGCTGGTGCTTTCTTTGATGCTGATCAATTCTTCGGTTCAAGAGTCAAAAGCACATGAGCAAATTAATATTATTAACGAACTCAATATATTGAAATCCCAATTACAGAATGAACTTAATTCAAGGTTTTATTTAAACAAGGGATTAGAGGCATATATTCGTAATGCAAAAAATATTGATCATATAAGCTTTCAAAACTTTGCCAATAGCTTGATATCAGATGATCCCGTTATTAAAAATATTACTTTGTTAAAAGGGACAAGGGTAATTGATGTTTATCCGATAGAGGGAAATGAAAGCGTCATTGGAAAAGATTTAGCATCTATTGAATCTCAGAGACCTGCCATTATGGATGCCATCGAATCTAAAAGAATGGTAACAGATGGGCCTGTAAATTTAGTGCAGGGTGGTATCGGCATCATTAATAGAATCCCGATTTATTTAGAGAACGAAGGTAATTCTGAGTTCTGGGGAATGGTCAGTATCGTTATGCTGAAAGACGAACTTATCAGTAAAACTGGCTTTGGAGATCCGAGTAGTGATATCAATTGTTTAATCAATATTGTAAGGCGAGGTAGTGATCAAGGGCAATATTTTTGGGGTGATGTGAGTGTACTTGAAAAAAATCCTGTGACATATGAACTTGATGTTGATGGAAACACATGGCAAATATATGCAGTTCCAATTGATGGTTGGCATGATTATAAAAATTACATTTGGACATGGGGGAGTATTGCGGTCTTATTAACCCTACTATTTGGCGTTTTTGTATCACTGTTTATGTATCAGAGAATTGAGCTTAAGAAGATTATTCATATTGATCCCCTTACTCAAATTGAAAACAGAAGATTCTTTTATGATAGACTTGATGAGACCATGAAAATTTCTAAAAATCAATCGAAAAAGTTTTCAATTCTATTTGTAGACATTAACCGCTTTAAAGAAATCAACGATGATTACGGTCATGTTATTGGGGATATGGTGCTCAAGGAATCTGCTGATCGCATGAAAAAGGTCATTAAGAAAAATTGGACTTTGGCGAGGTTTGGCGGAGACGAGTTTATCATCCTTATGCCAGGCATAAAAAATCAACATGAGGTTTACGAATTTACCGAGTTGATTAAGGAACAGTTCTTAAAGACCCTGTTTGTTTTTGGAGATCAAACACTGAGCGTTACAATTAGTGTAGGACATGCCATATATCCTGACGACAGTAGTGATATTGAGTCTCTTATTTCCAAAGCTGACTTTTCAATGTATAATGATAAGAAATCAGAAAAAGGAACAGAGGCATGACAAAGACAAGTGCAAAGTGTTATTATTTAGGAAATTTGTACCCCGTTGAAATTGAGCTGGATGATAAGGTGGAAAAGAACAAGCTTGAGTTTGATGGTCAGCGGTTTATCATTAAAAAATCATCAAAGTCAGAAATGAATCTTGAGGCCTTGCTCAAGCAGTTTTACACAAGGGCATTGAATAAATTGTTGGATAAACGCATCAAACATTTTCAAAATATCATGAAGGTTAAAAGCAAAGGCTATTCAATTGAAACCCATGCTCAAAGATGGGGGAGCTGTAGCAGTACCAAACAATTGACATTTCATTGGCAATTGGCAATGTTTCCTGAAGAGGCGATAGATTATGTCATTGTACATGAACTATGTCACATTGTTCATCTCAACCATGATCGTTCATTTTGGAGACTGGTTGGCAAATATTGTCCAAACTATAAGGAAATTATGCCAATGTTGGGAACGGAAAAGACGAGAACCTAATCAAAATCAAATGAAAAATACTTCAAAATGAAGTGTTTTTTTTTGGTCAACACAAGCAAAACAAGCCTTGTACACAGTATACATACAAATAAAAAATTTATACGCGTACAAATTTATTTATATGTCCGCGAATGGGATGGATAGAGCCAACATTATTGACAATGTAAGACAATAATAATAAAATAAGTGAAACAATGTTACAAAATATTAACATTGTTTTTAACAATTTGAAACACAAAATCAAGAAGGGGGATTTAAAAAATGAAGAGATTTATATCAATATTTTTATTGATCACAATGCTTGCTTTAGTGATCACAGGATGTTCTAGTGGTGGCGATACTGCGGCACCAGCACCTGCTGCAGAAGCGACAGCACCAGCTGAGACAGCATCTGAAGATGTTATTAAAATTGGTGTGTTTGAGCCTATGACTGGTGCGAATGCTGCCGGTGGCGCTATGGAAGTTGAGGGGATGCAACTTGCTAACAAATTATATCCTGAAGTTTTAGGCAGAAAAGTTGAGTTGGTTATTGTTGACAATAAATCTGATAAGGTTGAAGCTGCTAATGCGGCAACCAGATTAGTAGATAAAGAAAAAGTTGTAGCAATTATCGGTTCTTGGGGATCATCTTTCTCAATGGCTGCTGGTCCAATTGTAGCGGATGCACAAGTGCCTGCAGTTGGTGCTTCTTGTACAAACCCACTTGTAACAATTGGAAACGATTATTACTTTAGAGTTTGTTTCATTGATTCATTCCAAGGTGTCGTTATGGCAAACTATGCTTACAACGAGCTTGGCGCTAAAAAAGTAGCGATTATTCAGGAAATTTCAAATGACTACTCAGTAGGCTTAGCTAAGTTCTTTACTGATTCTTTTAAAGAATTAACTGGCGATGAAAATGCAATCGTTGAAGTAGCAAACTACAATACTGGTGACCAAGATTTTACAGCACAATTACAAAACGTAGCCGCTAAAAATCCTGATGTTATTTTTGCACCAGGTAACTATTCTGAATCAGCACTACTTATTAAACAAGCTAAAGAGCAAGGGATTGATATTCAGTTCTTAGGCGGCGATACTTGGGAAGCACCTGAATTTTTAGATATCGGTGGCGAAGCAGTTAATGGCGCTACTTTCTCAACATTCTTTGCATCTGAAGTACCAATCACTGAAACATCAGCAACTTTCCTTGATGCTTATAGAGCAGAATACAATAAAGAGCCTGCAGCTGTAACTGCCTTAGGTTTTGATGCATATCTTGTAATCTTAGATGCAATCGAAAGAGCTGGATCAGCTGACCCTGTTGCAATCAGAGATGCACTTGCTACAACAACTGATTACCCTGGCGCGGCTGGTATGATCAGCTTGGACGCTAATGGTGATGCTGTTAAGAGTGCAATCCTAAAAACTGTAGAAGACGGTAAATTCGTTTACAAAGCAATCGTAGATCCAAAGAAATAATTTTAAAGGTAATTTAAATAAAAACAGGATTAAATTGATGTGCAAGATTTACTTGCACATCAATTGCTGTTTTCATTCACAATAATTTAAACCTTAGTATTGGGGGAAACTTCTCATGAGTATCAGTGTATTTTTACAGCATTTAGCAAATGGCATTTCATTAGGGAGCTTGTATGCACTATTGGCCATTGGTTATACTATGGTTTATGGTATTCTTAGACTCATTAATTTCGCGCACGGCGAAATTTTTATGTTCGGAGCCTATATGGCATTTTATTTGATGACAACAACTTTTATGTCGATAC
Organism: Fusibacter sp.; assembly: GCF_057447755.1. Lineage (NCBI taxonomy): Bacteria > Bacillati > Bacillota > Clostridia > Eubacteriales > Fusibacteraceae > Fusibacter > Fusibacter sp. The sequence continues at coordinate 16,203 of NZ_JBVBZF010000021.1, forward strand.
CATGGTTTTTAGCCATTATTATCGCAATTGCGATAACGGTAGGTTTTGGTATTTTGGTTGAAAAATTTGCTTATGCACCCTTAAGAAATCAACCTAGAATTTCAGTTATGATTTCAGCAATCGGGGCATCTTTTTTGATTCAAAATCTTGGAATCGTAGTATTTGGTGGACGTCCTAAGGCATTTCCAGTTCCAGAAGTCTTTAATCGCATTATTGTAATTGGTGATGTTTCCATCGTAAGTATTACCTTCTTTATTCCAGTAGTAACTGGGCTTCTTCTAGCAGGCTTACTCTTTATCGTCAACAAGACTAAAACAGGTATGGCAATGCGTGCTGTATCAAAAGATTATGAAGCTGCGAATTTAATGGGGATCAGCGTTAATAACATCATTTCCTTTACATTTGCTATAGGTTCTGCATTGGCTTGTTTTGGTGGTATCATGTGGGGATTTAAATACCCACAGCTCTTGCCTGTAATGGGGCTTATCCCAGGACTAAAGTGCTTTATTGCAGCTGTTATTGGCGGTATAGGCGATATAAAAGGTGCAGTTTTAGGAGGCTTTTTACTTGGATTAATGGAAATTTTGATTGTTGCCTTTTTCCCTGCCTTAACTGGCTATAGAGATGCATTTGCATTTGTCCTATTAATCGTCATTTTGATGGTAAAACCAACCGGTTTATTGGGACAAAATCTAACAGAGAAGGTGTAGCGATGAAAATAGATAGAAACAAATTAGCCACGATTATAGCACTTGTTGTCGTTTTTGCAATGTTATTGATCTTCAACGGCACATTTGATAATTATAAGATGAGAATTTTAAATTTAGCAGGTATCTATATTATTTTAGCACTTAGCATGAACATCATTAATGGCTTCACAGGTTTATTTTCACTTGGGCATGCGGGGTTTATGGCTCTTGGTGCTTATACCTCGGCAATTTTGACCATGACGCCTGCAATGAAACAAATGAACTTTTTTATAAAACCGATTGTACCATTGTTTGCAAATGTCCAATTGCCATTTCCGATTGCTTTACTCATTGGAGGCCTTGTTTCAGCAGTTATTGCTTGGATTATCGGTGCTCCAATCCTAAAGCTAAGAGATGATTATCTTGCCATTGCGACACTTGGTTTTAGTGAAATCATTAGGGTTGTTTTTACAAATACACAATCCCTTACCAACGGTGCTCTAGGACTTAAAGGCCTTGAGCGGTATACCAATATTTGGTGGAGCTGGGGGCTTGCCATCGTCACCATAATCTTTATGGTCTATTTGGTAAATGGAAGCTACGGAAGGGCTTTTAAGGCCATTAGAGAAGACGAAATTGCTGCAGAATCCATGGGGATCAACCTATACAAACACAAGGTCATGGCCTTTGTAATTGGTTCTTTCATGGCAGGTATCGGTGGTGGTTTATTAGCCCATCTCATAGGAACAATAGATCCTTTAATGTTTAGATTCGTTTTGACATTTAATGTTTTATTGATTGTTGTTTTGGGTGGAATAGGCAGTATCACGGGCTCAGTGGTGTCAGCTGTGGTCGTTACTTTTATGCTGGAACAAATGAGATTCCTAGATCAAGCCATAAAAATTGGCTCATTTGAAATTCCGGGGATCCCAGGTATGAGGATGGTAATCTTCGCCATTTTACTTATGGCGGTTATACTCTTCTATCCAAAGGGCTTAATGGGAAGAGATGAATTCTCTTGGGATAAGTTTTTCAGTGGTCATTATATTCGTAAATTAAAATTTAAAAAAGGTTAGGGGGAAATCATCGTGTCAATTCTTAGAACAGATGGCATTATAAAGCGATTCGGTGGTTTAACCGCTGTATCCGATTTATCAGTAACACTTGATAAGAATGAAATTGTAGGTCTTATTGGTCCAAATGGTGCCGGTAAAACCACTGCATTTAATATGATAACAGGCGTTTATCAACCGACTGAAGGCCTCATATATTTTGATGGTCAGGATATAACAGGGCTCAAGCCACATGCCATTACACATCTTGGCATTGCTAGAACCTTTCAAAATATCCGATTATTTAAAGACCTAACGACACTTGAAAACGTTTTGATTGCAAATCATTTGAGACTAAAGTCTAATGTGGTTCAATCCGTTCTTAGGACACCGTTTTATAGAAAAGAAGAAAAACATATGTATGAAAAATCCATTCATCTTCTGGAGGAAGTTGGTTTAATAGACTTAAAGGATGAGGTCTCTTCTAACTTACCATACGGTAAACAGAGAAAGCTAGAGATCGCAAGAGCCTTGGCGACTGATCCCAAAGTCTTGCTCCTAGATGAACCTGCTGCTGGTATGAATCCACAGGAATCACTTGAATTAATGGCTTTCATTCATGATATCAGGGATAAATTTGATCTTTCAATATTGATGATTGAGCATCATATGCAAGTTGTAATGGGTGTATGTGAGAAGATTTATGTTCTTGATTATGGTGCTACGATTGCCAGTGGAAACCCAGAGAAAATTCAAAATGATCCCAAGGTCATAGAAGCTTATTTAGGAGTTGATTAATATGTTGAATATCAAAGATTTAAACGTACATTACGGTGGCATTCATGCATTGAGAGGTATCAATATAGAAGTGCCGAAAGGGAAAATTGTAAGTCTTATTGGCGCTAATGGTGCGGGCAAAAGTACCACACTAAGGTCTATAGTAGGTCTTGAGAGATGTTCTGATGGTCAAATCTACTATAAGGAAGAGGAAATTACCAAGAAAAGCACTAAAAACATCGTTGAGTCAGGAGTTGTACTAGTGCCAGAGGGTAGAAGGATATTTCCCAATCTTACAGTAAAAGAAAATTTGATTTTGGGTGCTTATAGTCGTAAAGACAAGGCTCAAATTCAAGAGGACATGAAGTGGGTATTTGAACTCTTCCCGAGATTAAAGGAAAGAGAATGGCAAAAAGCTGGAACCATGTCAGGTGGTGAACAGCAAATGCTCGCCGTTGGAAGAGGCTTGATGACTAAACCTGAACTCATGATGATGGATGAGCCTTCGCTTGGTCTAGCACCCTTGATTGTTAAGGATATTTTTGAGATTATAAAGAAAATTAATAAAATGGGGGTTACCATTTTATTGATTGAGCAGAATGCTAAGGTTGCTCTTGAAATATCAGATTATGCTTATGTTCTAGAAACTGGCGTAATCGTCCTTGAAGGTCCTGGTAGGGAATTGCTTGTCAATGAGGATGTAAAAAAGGCCTATCTTGGTGCATAACACATATCCTTGATCTTGCTTTAAAAGAAATAAGACAAAAAATCTTATTTCTTTTTTTGTTTATACTGTTATAGAAAGGCGAAAACAGTTATAATAAAGTAATGAACAAAATGTAATAATTTAGGGAGGAAGTTTAGATGCAGCATGAACCGATTAAACAGCTAGAGAATCAGGAAGATTTTGAATACATAATTATGGGAGGTGCCTTCTTGGGAAGTGGTGGTGGAGGCCCTCTTGCAGCAGGACAACAAATCGTACAAAATATTTTAACCTATAAAAAACCCATCAAAATTATTCAATTGGAAGCCCTAAACACCAGTGAAACACAGTATGGCGCTGTTGTTGCTTTTATGGGATCACCTTCAGCAGGCGCAGGGGGCATAGACCTTGAAACACCTACAAATGCATTTAATGCACTTTGTAATTTTAAACCCTTGAGCTTCGGTATGTTAATTGAGCTTGGCGGTGGTAACAGTGTCGTCCCCATGTCTGTTGCTGTTCGTAATGATATTCCCATACTAGATGGGGATGGTGCTGGAAGGGCTGTGCCTAAAATTCAAAACACCACTTATGCTCAGGTTGCTTCACCTTCACCAGCAGCGCTTTCAAACGGTAGACAAGAAGGGTTACCAACAATTGACAATATTATATTACTTAAAGATTTGGCGCAAGCAGATCTTGCCGATGCCCTTGAGGCATATTGCCTTGAAATACTGGAAATGCCAACATTTGGCCAGATGGGTGGTTTGGCGACTTATTTATTGGGAACGGATCGGTTGAGTGATGCGATTATTCCGGGAACCTTAACTTATTCTTATTATATTGGCAAGACAATATGTCAGGCGTTGGAAAACCATCTTGATCCTGTGCCTAAGGTCGAACAAATGCTAAATGATTTTGGTAAGTTTTGTAGTGTTTTCGGATATGCCACCATTATGAATATAAAAACACCCTCAGGTGAAAAGACTGATTTGGACATTGGTACTGTAACACTAGAAGATAAAAGCGGTAATATCATGGTGATTCAATATGAAAATGAGAATCTCTTTGCAACCTTGAACGGTAAAATATGGGCGATGGCACCTGATTCAATCTGCTATATCGGGGAGAAAGGGGCTTTGAGCAATGTTGAAATCAAAGTAGGAGACAAAGTAACTGTAGTTGGGATATCTGCTTTTGAACAAATGAGAAAAAATAGCATTGTTAGTAGCTTTATGGCAGAATTAAAAGCTTTAAATATCTATGATGGGGAATATATAAGGTTAGAAGCATTACACAAATAGAGAAATATGCGTTTTAGCCTGTTAATAATATGAGAGTGAAGGGTGGAAGTAAGTATATGGGGGAAAAATTGCGGTTCAGAATTCTAATGACAGTATTGCCAATTACGGTTGTATTACTTGTATCGATTTCGCTATATCATTACAACGTGATGAAGCAAAATCTATTGGATCATTATGATGAGACAAGGCAAAATGTTGAAGCACATATAGTGGATATCATAAATCTTATTGATTCAGGATATAGGATGCTTGAAATAAGGTTGGAATCTGATTTGCAAGAAAAAGCTGAGTTCTTCCTCGAAGCATATGAAGAAGCTAATGGTGATTTAGATAAAGTCGATCTAAACAAACTCAAAACACAAAAGGGCATGTTCTATGATTTTATGGTAATTGATCCGGATACAGTGATTACTAAATCGACAATTAAGGAAGCCCTTCAATTCAATTTTACAAACTTTGATCCTGAACTCGGTGTTAAAATCAACGCCATTAGAAAGGGTGACGAAATTTGGTATGAGCAGGTAAGAACAAATGTAGGTACTGGAAAGCTCAGTAAGTTTGCTTATATACCAACGAGTGACCATAAATACCTTCTTGAGGTAGCTTATAGTGTTGATGGATTTGACGCTGTCACTGAGGAGCTTAAGCCCAATAGCATTATCAAGAGGATGACAGAAATTTCGCCTGCAATTATTGGCATTAATATGTATGACGCCTATGGTTATCAGATTGTCGATAGTGGGGTTAATTATGAACCGACACCTGAAAGTCTAGAAATTGTAAAGAGAGCAAAACAAGACAAGCATTATGGGGAAAAGGACCTTAATAATGTTTACAAAAAGTACCTTTACATTGACCTAAATCAACATCGTGAAAGAACGATGGCAAATACTGATCGTGTAATTGAAATTATTTATGATGAACAAATTCTTGAGAATCAGTTGACGGAATTATGGCAAACAACAATTTTGGGGATACTAATTGTACTTTTGTTTTTAACCATTAGCATCCTATATTTTAGCAAGCAATTAACAAAACCAATTGAAGCCTTAAAGGATGTGGCCCTTCAAATTGCCGAAGGAAACTATGATGTGAAAGTTGATATTGACTCAAATGATGAAGTGGGTGAGTTAGCAAAAACCTTTAACATCATGGTACAGGAAGTTAATAATAGCTTCGTTAAAATTGAGAATCAAAATGCGATTCTTGAAAATTACAACAAAAATCTCGAAAGTATGGTCAACCAAAGAACCAATGAGTTAAAAGAACGGAATGTAGAACTCGAATCAAAAAATCACGAGCTTGAAATTGCTTGGATCAAAGCAAATGAAGCAACTGAGTCCAAAAGCAGCTTCCTGGCAATGATCAGTCATGAAATCAGAACACCAATCAACGGTATTATTGGTATGGCCTATTTAATGCTGAGGACTAAATTAAATGCAAAACAAAGTGACTATACCCATAAGATTAGAAGCTCTGCAGAAAATTTGCTTGAGATTATTAATGATGTTCTCGATATTTCAAAACTTGAAGCTGGTAAGGTTAATTTGGAAAAGATTCCATTCAGTATTGAAGAAGTCTTTGAACTGATTTCCAATCAGTTGGGATATAAATGTTCAGAAAAGGGATTGGAGTTGATATTTAAGAATGACGTAAATTTGCCGGAGATCATCATAGGTGACGCCCTAAGAATTAGACAAATTCTTTTGAATTTGATCAACAATGCCATCAAATTTACTGAAAAGGGTGAAGTAATCGTCTCAACAAGAATTCTTGACCATAAGCCTAATCAATTGAAAATAGAATTTTCAATTAAAGACACCGGAATTGGCATAGATCCAGGCAAATTATCAAAATTGTTTACGCCATTCCAGCAGGCTGATGATTCCATTTCTAGAAAATATGGCGGAACAGGACTTGGACTGTCTATATGTAAGCATTTTGTAGATTTAATGTCAGGTGAGATTTGGGTTGAAAGTGAGTTAAATAAAGGGAGTGTATTTTATTTTACGGCAGTCTTTGATTTGGATCAAATGACAGGACCTGAATTGAGTTACAATGCTGAGAATCTTAAAAATCTAAATATTCTCTTGGTGGATGATTCAGATACTACACGAGATGTCTTGTGTGATATGTTAAGTGAATATTCAAGTGAAGTTCACATGGCAGCCTCTGGTGAAGATGCCCTTCAAATGATTGAGAATGGGAAAAAACGTGTTCATGAATATGATCTGATTTTAATGGATTGGAAAATGCCGGGTAAGGATGGTATTGAGACTGCTTCAGAAATTAAAAGCATGATGCACATGAGTAAGGTGCCTGCAATCTTGATGCTTACAGGCTATGATTTGGACGAGGTCAGAAAAAATGATAAGAGTGCTAATATTGATGCCTTCTTAAGCAAACCTGTTATAAAGAGTGCCTTAATTCAAACCATCTCTCAATTGATTAATTCAAATAAAGTTAAGCCTGAGGCTTTTGAGAAGAATGTCACGAAGGTCTTAGATACAGAGGAAGATGTCTATATACTCCTAGCAGAAGACAACTTGATTAATCAACAAATCGTGAGGGAATTGCTTGAACATCCACTCTTCCATGTGGATGTTGTTGGCAATGGCGTTGCTGCTATTAATGCCATCACTCAATATGAATATGATTTGGTATTGATGGATATTCAAATGCCGGATTTGGACGGTCTTGAAGCTACA
>NZ_JBVBZF010000022.1:0-23071 GCF_057447755.1 Fusibacter sp.
CCTCCTAAGTGATTCTATCTGAGTTCAAACTTCAATCATAAAATTCATATTATTTTAAAGCTTATATGCCATAATTGCCATAACTACATTAATTGCTTTAATTGCTTTAATTGCTTTAAATGCTTTAATTGCTTTAAATCATTATTATGCTTTATAGGCTTAATATTTATCTTGTATCATAGCATCCTTTTCGATAACTTGGTCTGCCATGGTCAATCTGTAGGCCTTCATCTTTTCTCTAAGCTCTGGATATTTGATCGATAACATCTGAATGGCTAGTATGGCTGCATTCTCAGCACCGTTAATTGCCACAGTTGCAACTGGAATGCCACTTGGCATTTGTACAATTGATAGTAACGAATCCAGTCCATCCATTGTTGAAGACTTTATTGGTAATCCAATAACCGGCAGGGGTGTCACACCAGCGATAACGCCCGGTAAATGCGCCGCTTTACCTGCAGCACCAATAATCACTTCAAAACCGTTGGCTTCTGCTTCCATTGCAAAAGATACAGCAAGGTGTGGTGTTCTGTGTGCTGATAAAACTCTTGCCACAACTTCAACATTAAAATCCTTTAAAATCTTAATGCTCTTTTCAACCACCTGAAAATCTGAGTCACTGCCCATTAAAATAGCTACTTTCATCTTCTCCTCCAAATAAATCATACTCCTAAAATTAAATGTTTCCTTAACCGTCAGGATCGCCTTTTATCTTGATGGTTTTTATTAAAAAAACCTTCTAACTTTCGTTAAAAGGTCATACTAATTGAACCAATCCTGAAATTGGCATTGAACGCTAATTTGATTTACTTTGTCTTGATTATTGATAATTTTCACGTCCAAAGCCTCCTAAATCCGAATGATTTTTATCATAATTTCTTATATCATTCGCTTAAGACAATCATATAAAAATATCCCCTTGGCGTCAAGGGGATAACGAATTATTTCTTTGTAAATTTTCTTAATATTCACATTTAGCATAAGGAACACTAATATTTTATATTAGTTCTTCTACTTTATAGGTCATTTTCTTGTTTTTCACAAACATTTAATGTCAAAACAACCTTAAACAGGTCTCCATCCATAATGATCTCAAGTGTGCCATTTTGAAGTTTCATCAAATCGCCTGCAATGGCGAGTCCAAGTCCAAAACCCTCTTGTGATCTCGATACGTCCCCTCTCACAAAACGTTCCATAAGCTCATTGTTACCGGTCATTAACATTTCCTTGGAAATGTTCTTAAAGGTCACAGCCACTTTATCATCGCTTGTACTCGCAAGTATAAAGACTCTTGAGTTTGGCAATGCATACTTTGAGATGTTGGCAACTAAATTTTGTACGACACGCCATAGTTTAAGGGAGTCCGCCTTCACATAAAGGGGGCTATTAAGGTCTGTTGAAATCACTTGAAGTCCTTGATCTGAAAGTTCTTTTTCCAACTCACCAAGAACTTGCTGAATTAATTGATTGATGTCTAGTTTTTCTAAATGGATGTCAACATTTCCAGAACTCACCTTACTAACTTCCAAGACATCATCTACCAGTTTCTTAAGCACATTGACCTTTTCGTTAATAATTACTACATATTGATTGGCTTCTTCATCTTCAAATGATTTCTGGTTGAGTAATGTCACGTAGTTCACAATTGCAGTAAGTGGCGTTTTAAGGTCATGTGAGACGTTCGTAATCAATTCAGTCTTGAGACGTTCGCCTTTTATCGCTTCTTTAATGGCCAACTGAAGTTTTTGATTAAGACCATCCAAATGACTGGCAAAGTCGTAAAACAAGGGGGACATGTCTGTCAGTGCCAGTGGTTCATCCATGTGCCCCTCGGAAACATATCTCATGATCATCTGTATACTTTGAAGGTTTTTAAATACCAGGTAAAGACAAAGTACGTTAAAGAGAAAACACATAAAAAGGCCAGTCAATCCCATATTTCTTAGTAATACACCAAAGGAGAAATTGACAATGGCATACAATGATGTGTAAAGCATCACTCTGCGCCTAAAGGTCTTGCTGCTTGAGATCCCTCTTAAAAAACGCAATACAATGTCTTTTATTTTTTTAAATACCATATAAACAATGGTATTCTTAAAAAATTCGCCCTCTGCAAGGGCCTTAATCAAGGATAATGTAAACCTCAATCCTAAAAAGACCCATAAAAAAACGATTGCAATTATTGCGATTTCAAGCCATTGATCCCCCTGTTTTATTGACATGATAAAGGGTTCAAATGAAAACTCATCGATAATACCATTGATCATAATTGGAAAAGAAATCAAAATCAAAAAGACTTTCAGATCATTGGGAATTAAATCGACCAATCCCCTATCTGTATTTTTTTCGATAATGACAGCACTAATCAAATATACAAGTAGGAAAATGCCTATGAGTACCATAAACACCATCCCCGCATAAACTTGACTTTGATTTTCAAAAAAGGGGGAAATTGCACGGTATTTCTGGTCTAATAGTCCGAAGAGATCACCGTCTTTGATCGGAGGTTGAAGAACAAACGTCCCCTCCCAGTTGCCCATATCAACAGCTTGGTTCAAAAGACGACTCTGTGGATAAGTTTCCAAATAAATAATCTTTCCCTTATCGATTTCTATGGCTTGAATCTTATTGGCATCTATTGTCAAATGGAAAGGATACTGATCCAGACTGTCAATATCTTTCAGCTTACTGAAATTGCTATATACCTCTCCAGTTTCATCATTGTGTATGTAATACTTGAAACTTGGAGCATCTGATAAATTACTTTGTATTTGATACCATCTGGCAATTAAGGCATTATAATCTTGGGTCTTATCGTCCTGTGTCATGGCCTCTATATGTTCTGGTGACCTTAATACCAGTTCCTTCTCTACAACATTATGCACACGCCTTGTGAACTCATATCGAAAATCATCTGTTCCATAAATAGAACCCGAATAATAGCTATTTTCATAATGTCCTAAGAACATTAAACTCAGATTTACCACCAAAACAAGTATGGTCAAAATAATTTGAACCACTGTTTGTGTCAGTTTACTCTTAACCAAGGTCTTCAATTTTGTAGCCAATGCCCCACACCACCTTTAAGTATTTTGGATTTTTTGGATCAATCTCTATCTTTTCTCTTATACGCCGAATATGTACCGCTATGGTATTATCAGCCGCCACCGCATGATCTTGCCATACCAATTCATAGATTTCCTTAATGGCATAAACTCTACCCTTGTTTTTTAGCAAGAGCTCTAAAATTCCAAGTTCAGTAGCTGTAAGGGAAATCCCCTCACCGTCCAATGTAACTTCTTTTCTTAGAGGATCAAATACCAGCCCCCCAGATTTGTACACATCAGGTGAGGCTTGATGCCCTCCAAATTTCACATATCGCCTAACTTGTGACCTTACTCGGGCAATCAATTCCAGCGGATTATAGGGTTTGGTGAGATAATCATCTGCCCCCAGGTTTAAGCCCATAATCTTGTCAAGATCCTCAGACTTAGCAGTCACCATAATAATTGGAAATGTATAATGTTCCCTGATCCGACGCATGACTTCAAAGCCATCCATTTCAGGCATCATTACATCAAGCAGCAAAAGATGGACCTCTCTGGATTCTATGTATTTGAGTGCTTGATTTCCGTTATAAGCCTTTAAAACCTCATAGCCTTCATTCTTTAGAAATATTTCTACTGATTCTACAATTGCAACATCATCATCACAAACGACAACTGTATGTGTCATAAATCCCCCTTTTTCATCAAGCCTTGTGTCTTAAGTCATCATATCAAATTTTTATGAAGAAGGACTTCACAAAATTCTTACAAATTTCTTAAAATTAGATTAGAGCCCTTTACTTTAAAAAAGCACCTCGATTGCCACAGGTAATCGAGGTGCTCCATTATTCGCTTATTTCGCTATAGGATTTACAAGTAAAACTATACATCTACACCAAACTTTAAAGTCGTTTCATTTAAATACGTCTCATCAGGATCGAGCACATAAATTTGATTTGGATAACCTTGTGTCTCAAAGCAAATCCCCCTGTGAGTCATAAATGGCCCGTTATTGGAATATATGACCACAGCCTCTTGATTGGTGATAATGCTCATGGTTCGACCTGACTTTGGATCTCTGTACTCAATATCTGGCATGCCCTCATCCACTTTAAACTCAATAGCAAATGGATGATCTAAGCCTTTCTTAAGCGCTTTTTGAATTGGACTCAAACTTGTGAAATCAAAATCTGTACCAGCACATTCAACCAGTTCTTCCACAGGAAGACCATGCTGATCAATCTCTTTAAAGTACTCTGCATTAACAAAGAGTTCATGCTGTCCGATTTCATCTAAAGAACCACCTGAAAGATTGTAATAATTGTGATTGGTCAGATTGAGGGTACAGCTACGATCAGTGATGCCTTTAAATGAAATTTGAAGCGTATTGTCATCACCTAGTCGATAACTTGCCCATATGTCGATGTTACCTGGATAACCTTCTTCCATATGACAATGATGTGTGCTTAAAACGACTTCATCAAACTCACAGGTCGCTTGAAAAGATTCAATCTGCCACACCTTAGTATGAAGACCATTTGGCCCACCATGAAGGCAATTGATGTCATGATTTACTGGAACTTGATACTGGGCATCATCGATGATAAAAGAACCCTCTCTAATGCGGCCAGCGGTCAGGCCAATATTGGCATTTAAATAATATGGGTTGTCGATGTACGCCTCAATGGACTCGTAGCCTAACAAGATATTTTCGAGATTTCCCAATCGATCGGGTGTATTTATGGTCAGCATGACACCACCGAGCGTTAGTATTTCAACCGATAGGTCATTTTTATTCTTTAATTTAATCCGATGTACTTCCTGTCCTAAACGCTCACTTAAAACTGGTGATTTTACGATCTCAACACTCATTTTATAGCCTCCTAGTCAAAAGTTGTACCTATATTATACTACAATCCACAGCCTTCTTTTAGGAAAGTGACCATGCCTTCTGATTTTTCTTTATAAATTCCTGCATCAATAAGGACTGATACAAACTTGTCCCCAATCTGGTTTTTCAAAAAGTTCTCGAGTTCAGACTTCTTGACTTCCTGACTAAAATCACGATTCAGGATCAAAGCATCAATTTCAGGTTTTAAGTGGCTTAGCCAATCCACGTGTTTTTCAACTTCTGGATTTGCCTTGCAGTCTGCCAAGTCAAGTGATTGCGATGATAATGCCAACTTCACGATTTCATCGATTTCACTCACCAACCGACTTGGTAAAACCGCAAGTCCCATGACCTCTATAAGACCGATGTTTTCTTTCTTGATGTGATGGTGCTCTTTATGGGGATGGAAGAGGCCATCCGGATGTTCAGTGGTCTTACGATTGTTTCTGAGGGCTAAAAACATTTCATATGCGTCGCCATTTTTTCTGAGAATTGGTGTCACCGTATTATGGCGTTCATCTGTATGGGCGATGAGATCCACAGATTCATCGCTGTAGTCAATCCAAGATTTTAAAATGCAATCCGAGAGTTCAATGACATCTTGTCTTGACTTAGAGGACACTTTAAGAACTGAAAGTGGCCAATTTAGAACCTCGATGCTTGACCCTTTAAACTGAGCTGGCGAATAAGTGTGCAAAGTCTCAGCTCGCATCATTGGCATTTCGTAGCATCCTGCTTGATAGTGGTCATGAGAGAGGATTGAGCCTCCCACTGTGTGCAAATCGGCATTTGAACCCACAAAATAGTGTGGCATGATATCCACAAAATCACACAATCTAATAAAGGTATGACGATCGATTTTCATGTTACGATGCTCTTTACAAAGCACAATTGCATGTTCATTATAGTAAACATATGGCGAATACTGTAAGTACCAAGGTTCATTGTCAAGGGACATTTCTACAATTCTATGATTTTGTCGTGCAGGGTGGTTGATATTGCCTTGATATCCTGCATTTTCAACACACAGCAGACATTTTGGATATTTTGAAGCCTTTACATTTTTCTGCAGGGCAATTTCCTTTGGATCTTTCTCAGGCTTAGAGAGATTTATGGTAATGTCCATACTGCCAAAACGCGAAGGTGCTTTCCAATTCACATTCTTTGAAACACGATCCATACGTATATAGGTAGATGCATTTGAAAGTTCATAGAAGTACTTTGAGGCCCTTTCCGGTGATATCGCATGAAATTCATAAAACATACGATTGACTTCAGACATTCTTGGCATGAGCTTTGACATGATTTCAGCTTGAAAGCTTTCGATTTCATAGAGGAATTCAAGAGAACGTCCAAGTGTCTTTGCATCTTCTGTCAGTGCATTTAAAAGGTCATAAATCTCAAAGGGATTTTCAAAGTTCGAAGCTGTCACCTGTTTCATTTCTGTCTCAACCACTTCTAAATCCGCTTCTATACCGAAAAGTTTCCAAAGATCATTACGACACACAAAAACATCAGCTTCTTCAATCATGTTTTTATTTAGTCCATATTTAATTAGGGTTTCAATATGCTTAAAAATTTTCATGAATCGCTCCTGTTCCATTTGAAATTTCTGCAATATAAAAATCGGCCTTAAGACCAGTCTTATCATTATAAGCCCTGCCAAGTTTTTCAATATAGGCGTCACATTGGTCTTTTTCAACAAGTGCAATTGCACAGCCACCAAATCCTGCACCTGTCATCCTAGCACCTAAAACGCCTCTAATGCTTCTGCTGAGATCTACAATGACATCAAGTTCCTTACAACTCACTTCAAAGTAATTTTTTAATGATTCATGAGAACTGTACATCCATTCACCAAATTCTATGAGGTTGCCTGCGCTTAGTGCTTTTTTACTCTCATGGGTTCTGAAGTTCTCCACAACTGAATGGTAAGCCCTTTTATAGACGGAGTCCTCTTTGATGAGGTTTGAGATTTCAAGGAATTCAACTGGCGTTAAGTCACACAGATACTTAATTGGTCGGTCAGTGAAACCCTTCTGTAAGATATCAAATGCCACTTCACACTCACGTCTTCTCGTGTTGTATTCTGAATCCACAAGGCCACGTTTCTTGTTGGTATTGATAATCACCAAACGGTAATTCTTAAGTGCCGCTGGTACAAGTTCATATTCCAAAGTGTCACAGTTCAACAAAATGGCATGGTCTTTTGCACCCTGTGCAATAGAAAACTGGTCCATAATGCCACAGTTAACCCCATTAAATTCATTTTCAGACTTTTGACAGAGTAATGCGATTTCAGTCTTGTCCATCTTTATTTCTAGGTAATCACTGAGGATTGTTGCCGTTAAGACCTCTATAGAGGCAGATGAAGATAGGCCAGCCCCATTTGGTAAATCACCAAAGTAAAGTATGTTAAACCCCTCTTTGATATCATGCCCTCTCGTGACAAATTCATTGAAAATCCCCATAGGGTAATTTGCCCAATCCAAGGCTGGGTCGTTTTTTATTTTATCAAGTTCAAATGTAAGGATGCCCATTTCTTCAAAATTAAGGGACATCACTTTAACCTTTTGGTCTTTTCTTCTCGATACCACGGCGTATGTGCCTAGATTGATGGCACATGGTAAAACCATACCACCATTGTAATCTATATGCTCACCAATCAAATTGACCCGGCCTGGCGAAAAATAGGTCTTAACTGCAATTTGACTGTTTTCGTTTAATAGTTCCGATTTAAATCGGCTGTAAAATTCGTGTTTTAATTTACTTAATTCCATTATGCCACCCCTATTTTAAATAGCCATTAGGCTTATTAACATGAAAACGCCATGCATCTTCAATAATTTCTTTTACGTTTGTATGCTTAGGATCCCACTTGAGGACAGCTTTTGCCTTTTCTGGTGAAGCGATGAGTACAGATGGATCTCCATTTCGCCTTGGCGCAATTATTGTCTTTATACTTTTTTGAGTCACTCTTTCTGCCATTTCAATCACTTCCTTCACAGAAAACCCTTCTCCACTACCTAGGTTGAAGATGTTACTTTCATTTCCTGCTCTAAGATATGCCAATGCCTTTAAATGTGCATCAATAAGGTCGATCACATGAATATAATCTCTGATACAAGTGCCATCCTTTGTTGGATAATCATCACCATAAATTGAGATCGCCTCTCTCTTACCAAGGGGAACTTGAAGGATTAGAGGAATAAGGTGTGTTTCTACGGTATGTGCTTCACCGATATCTCCAGACTTATCTGCACCAGCCACATTAAAATATCTTAATGAAACAAACTTGATACCATGAGCTGTATCTGCCCATTTGAACATTTTCTCCATCATAAGCTTAGATTCACCATAAGGATTGGTCGGTATGGTCTCATTTTCCTCAGTGATCGGTACAACTTTTGGTTCACCATAGACCGCTGCCGTTGAAGAGAAAATAATTTTTTTAACGTCAAAATCTCTCATGACCTTTAAAAGTACATTGGCACCATAGACATTGTTTTCAAAATATTTCAGAGGATTGTCACAAGACTCACCCACAAGTGAATTGGCGCTAAAGTGCATAACTGCTTCAATTTCATGTGCTTTAAATACTTCAGTTAAAGCAGCTTCATTTCTAATATCCACTTGATGGAAGATTGCATTTTCATGAACAGAAGCCAAATGCCCCGTCTCTAAATTGTCAACCACCACCACTGATTCACCATTTTCAATAAGCATTTTTACCGCATGACTTCCAATGTAGCCTGCACCACCTAATACCAGTATCATAATCGATTCTCCTTTACCTATCTTGGTTTCTTGTTTGAAATTCATCTATTTATAGAATTGTTTGTATTTAACTTTTGTCTGGACTTAACTTCTGTTTAGATGTAACTTTTGTTTGGACTTAACTTTCGTTCAGATTTTACTTTTGTCTTTTATCTGCCAGCCTTTTTCAACTTGGCTATATGCTTATCAAGTTTATGCCTCTATTTGTTCAAGGCCTTTGTCCATTAATGCCCTCATTTGTGCCTTCCTAAACGTTTTAGGCGCGCTGCCTACACGCTTCTTAAATATCTTGGAGTAGATCAATTGATCCGAATAACCAACCAATTGGGCAATTTCACCAATGTTCATTTCAGTTTCAAGCAGAAGCGCCTTGCTCTGTTCAATTCTAAAATTAATGAGATAATCCTGAGGTGACATATTAAAGTGGTCTTGGAACAACTTATAGAGATAACTTCTATTTATACCGATAAATTCAGCAATTTCATTAATGGTGATTTTTTCACTATAATGTTGAGAAATATAACGAATACTTTCATCAACATAAACATTTTGATTGATCGCTTCTGCCTTACCCTTATTGAGCTCCACCAAGAGTTCATTTAAAACACTCTTCTTGATGAGATCATGCAAGGGCTTCAAAGTTGTTTTCATCTCACATAATGAAATCAATCGAGCAATTTCACCCTGCATATCAAATTGAAAAACAGGATTTGTTTGTGTGATACCCGCTGATCCTAATAAGGTTTCTGCATCTTCACCTGAAAATCCCATCCAGGCGTATTGCCATGGCGATTCATAGTCCGCTTCATAATAAGACAAAACATTAGGACATATCATAAAGCCCTGACCTTTTGATACTTCATACTGCTTGCCTTGGGTCTTGAAGATGCCCTTTCCAGAGAGGACAAAATGCATCAAATAGACTTTTCTAACACCCGGACCATAGGAATGTCCTGGTATACATCTCTCTTCGCCGAAAAAGAACAATTTCATATCAAGAGCTTTTAAATCATTTGAAATCATATTATACCTCCCAAAATAATCATATCACAAAGTGAAATTATTTCAATAATTTTTAGTAAATATTTATCATCCAAAGAATAAATATTTACTTAACTAAAAAAGCCATTTTGCAAAATTGGTCTCAAAAGTAAGGGCTTTTGAGACCAACTGTTAAATGGCTTTTTCATCACTAATTTGAACTGTTTTTTCCGTGAGGAACTTCCAGTATTTTTTCGGCATAAAGTTCATCTGACATTTTGGATTTTTACGCTCAGGGATGGCGATATGATCAAAGTAGCGTTTCCACAGTTCTTGATACTTCTTTTCGTCTTCTGAAAAAACAAGGGTTTCATAATTGCCCAAAGCCTGTAAAAACCAATTGTTACCATCATAAAATGCACCAATGCCTCTTTTGGTGTCATGTATAACCCATAACTGGTCCCCCAGTCTTTCGGCAAAATGTGGTGCAAGTATACCCGTTAAATCATAAGTGGGCTCATACTGTGCATAGTAAATCTCTCGGTCTAGTGCAGCAAACCTCAAAAGTCCCAACATGAGATGAGACTCCCGTGCAACAGCCCGATAAAGCTTGTATAAGTTAAAAATATCTTCATCACTCATACAAGAAAGGGCATTAGGCCCAAGCTTATAAGCGCGTTTTAAATATTTAAAAAGTAATGTACCATACTCAGGTGACTCATAGAGATAACTGTATAAAACCACCTTGAAGCCATCTTGTCCAAAGGTATCCATAATGGACCTCGCCACCTTATAGGCTTGATCCCGATCGCAAATCACATGTTGAAACGAGCACCAGACGGTCATTTGATAGGTTTCGGCATCTAAAAGACGGTCCTCATTAATCTTAGCTTTATTGTGAAACATTGTATAGATTCCAGATAAAACGCCTTCAAAGCTACCATCATGTAAGTAATCCATGGTATCCCCCCTCTATGTTCTGATGCGTATCACTACCCTTTAAAACGTAAGGTTCATCATCAGTATATCCCCTATCAGATGTGAAGCTGGTCTCTGGCGCTTGAATGCCAAAAGCACCGGGGTAAAGATCACTTAGCATCATTTGACTTTGCTTTGGCTTGTCCAACAAGATATGTTTAAGCTTCAAGGGCTCTAAATCACCCGCACCAAAATATTGGCCTTTACAGGTGATGAAATACTTGGCCCGTTTTAAAACAACGCCCATCTTTTTTAAATCCTCATAGGAAACAGGTCCAAACTTTCTTGCAGCGATAATGCGTCTTGCAGAAACATTGCCTATACCTGGGATTCTCAACAGTTCTAAAAAGCTCACCCGATTGACTTCCATTGGAAATAAGTCTAAATTTCTAAGGGCCCACTGACATTTGGGATCGATCAACATATCGAGATTTGGATGGGCTTCATTTAGAATTTCATCTGCCTTGAATCCATAGAATCTCAGAAGCCAGTCTGCTTGATAAATGCGATGCTCCCTTTGAAGGGGTGGTACTTTATGGGGGACGATATCGGGGTGATTGTTCACTGGTATATAGGCTGAATAGTATACGCGTTTCAAGGACATTTTGTTATAAAGCGCCTCTGAGAGCTTTACAATATGGTAGTCAGTTTCATTTGTAGATCCAACGATAAGCTGGGTGGACTGACCTGCAGGTACAAAAAGTTTTGAACTTCTTCGATCGAGTTTATGTTGATCAATTTCAGTTTTTATCTGTTTCATAGGTGCTAATATGGATTGCCTGTCTTTTTGAGGTGCCAAAAGTTTCAAGCCCTGTGTGGTGGGAAGTTCAATGTTGATGCTCAAACGATCCACATAAAATCCAGCTTGCTTAATGAGCCTTTCATCCGCACCCGGAATACCCTTCAAATGAATGTAGCCTTGAAAATTTTCTTCTGTACGGAGCCTTTTGACAACGCTTAATAGGCGTTCCATAGTGTAATTGGGATTACGCGTTACAGCGGAACTTAAGAATAGCCCCTCTATGTAGTTTCTTCTATAAAAGTTGATGGTCAATTCGACCACTTCATCGGGCTCAAACTCTGCACGTGGAAAGTCATTGGACAAGCGATTGACACAATAAGCACAATCGTAGACACATTTGTTGGACATCAAGATTTTAAGCAGAGATATACACCTGCCATCGTCTGCCCAGCTATGGCAAATACCAGCTGCAGCAGCATTTCCAAGCCCACCTGTATTGGGTCTATTGCTTCCACTTGATGAGCATGAAACATCGTATTTCGCAGCATCTGCAAGAATTTCAAGTTTTTCAAAGATGTTCATTGACGTCACCTCTAATCGCTAAAAAGAACATATGTTCTATATTTATTCTAACATATTCTCCCCAAAATTAAAAGGGCTATTAATGACAGACCAAAAACATTTGCGCCACCCTCGATGTCTCAAAGCAATTTTCGCTGACACTGTTTGAGATTGAACATTTCTCATCACAACTTTCGGCTCAAACTTCCTTGTATATAATGAAAAAAGCCTTTCAATAAATTGAAAGGCTTGCAGATTAAAGTTATTCACTTAATTATTATTCATAAAAATATTCACCATCAATTATGATGTAAAGGTCGTTTGCCTTACTGGAAAATGGTCTGTTGTTGAAATACAAACAGTTACCTACATTGTTTTCACCGTTTAAGGCCATCTTTGCTGCGATGATACTCTTGCTTGAAGGCACCAGTGTCAAAAAACTCTCCTTGTGAGCCGGTGGAAACTGTTTATATTTCCCCTCCTGATAGATCACATCATAAACTGTCGATGGAAAGCTATCACTTTTCACACGGTTCAATACAACATTTGCAATAGCAAGCTTCATATCAAGAGAGCTATCACTGCTTTCAACATTGACGATTCTTGCCAGCCATAGTAAATCTTCATCTGTATAGGCAAGTTCAATTTTGTCTTCCTCTTTAACTTGAAATTGGTCACTCTGGATATTGAGCGTCAAATTACTTTCATTCCATAAAAAAGTGCCGGACAGGTGTTCAATTAAGAAATTTACTGGTGCATAAAGATGATTGTCAATAACAATTGTCGGCGCATCCATCATGATGACCTTGTTATCAACTACTGCCTGTGGTGAATCTAATTTAAAGCTAATATATTTTTCTTGATAATTTACAACTGCCAATTTCGCATTTTCAAGCCAAGTGGTTTCACCATTATATCTTGATGAAAAGTCCGCTACACTTGCATACAACTGATCATTTCTGACAAGGATTAAATCATCATTGCCAATCGGTTGATCATTAACGATAAGCGTTACTTCATTTGCAAAGGATACCGATGATACCACCAGTAAAGCCAGAAGCAAACCTATCACATGCCACTTCAACCTCATAAGACCTCCTGAATTCATTTTAAATATCCTCTATTTTACCACATCTGCACACCATTGCAAAACACATGTGCAGATGCGTTAGAGTTTCTAAATTTCAAATTCAGTCATTGCAAGGCATTCGGCCTTTATTACAATTTAAAGTAGTTCACGCCTGCTTCAAATAATTTCATATCTGATTGCCCATAAATGTTTTTATAAAGGTGTTTCCCCACACGTTCAACATGACCCATTTTGCCGAGGATTCTACCGTCAGCAGAAGTGATACCTTCAATCGCAAGGACTGAACCATTGATATTGAATTTACCATCATAAGTTGCTTGATGGTCTGCATCTACGTATTGAGTTGCAATTTGACCATTTTGCTTTAAGAGGTCTAAAGTAGCATCATCTGCATAGAATCTTCCTTCACCATGTGAGAATGCCGTTTCATAAACATCACCAGCGTTAACATTTGAAAACCATGGTGACTTGGTAGATGCCACTCTTACATGTGCCATTCTTGCAACATGACGACCGATTTTATTGAAGGTCAATGTCGGCGAATTTTCTTCTAGGGTCCTGATATCACCATATGGTACAAGACCAAGCTTGACAAGGGCTTGGAAACCATTACAAATTCCGATTACAAGACCGTCTCTCTCGTTGATAAGTTTCATTAAGGCCTCTGCAACCCTAGGATTTCTGAATACAGATGCAATAAACTTACCCGAACCCTCTGGCTCATCACCAGCACTGAAACCACCTGGTAAGGCTAAGATTTGGCTTTTATTGATTTTTTCCACAAGCTCATCTATAGATGCCATCGTCGCTTGAGGCGTTAAATTTCTAAACAAGAAGGTTTCTGCAACACCACCTGCTTTTTCAAAGGCAACTTGAGTGTCCCATTCACAATTGGTACCAGGGAAAGCCGGTACTAAAACTCTAGGCTTAGCAAATTGAGCTTTCGGAACATGGAATGATCTTTCAGAATAAGTGATCGTTTCGCATGAACCTTGATCCTTGTGGATTTTAGGGAATATGCCATCAAGTGGTTTTTCCCATTCTGCCATCAAGGTATCAATTGACATTTCAACACCCTTCACGCTAATGGTTGATGTTTCATTTGTAGAACCGATAAGACTTGTACCTGGCACAGTTTCACCAGCTTTAATTTCAAATACGATACTGCCGTATGCAGATTCGAATAAGTCAAAATCTGTCTCCAGTGCAAAACCGATTTTATTTCCAAAAGCCATCTTTGTGAGTGCCAGCGCTATCCCACCCTTGCCCACTGCATATGCTGAAAGAATTTTGCCCTCTAAAATGGCTTTGTGAATTTCAGAATAGGCTACTTTTAAGGCTTCAAAATCTATCATTTCTGAGGCATCTCTTTTTGCATAATAATACCCAATTGTGTTGCCACCAGCTTTAAGCTCAGGGGAAATGATATCACCACCATCGGCTGTGTTCACAGCAAAGGAGATTAAGGTCGGTGGTACATTGATGTCTTTAAAGGTGCCTGACATAGAATCCTTGCCACCAATAGCAGCGGTTTTCATTTGCGTTTGTGCATAGCTCGCACCTAAGAGCGCTGAAAAAGGCTTGCCCCACTTAAGAGGGTCCTTGCCTAGCTTTTCGAAATACTCTTGAAGCGATAATCTTACTTTTTCATAAGCCCCACCACTTGCCACAAGCTTTGCAATCGAGTCCACAACGGCATACATTCCACCATGGAAAGGTGACCACTTGCCGATTTGAGGATCATAACCATATGCCATCATTGAAACTGTGTCTGTTTCGCCTCCAAGCACAGGGAATTTTGCAACCATGGTCTGGATTGGTGTATTATAGGTTTTCCCTCCAAAAGGCATCAAGACAGTACCTGCACCAATGGTATTATCGAATCGTTCTACCAAGCCTTTTTGAGAGCAATTGTTTAAATCTTTTACAGTTTCAAGCCACTTGTCCGCAAGTGCTTGTTTTGAATCATTCATTGTTTTTGTCGATTTGAAGAAGGTCTCACTTGAAGGTGATGATACCTTAACAGAAGTTTTGCCCTTTACACCATTTGTGTCTAAAAAGGCTCTTGATAAGTTTAATATTTCTTGACCATTCCAAACCATGATGAGTCTACCATCATCTGTGACTTTTGCCACTTCTGAAACTTCAAGGTTCTCATGATCACAATAAGCCATAAAGGTCGCCACGTTCTCAGGCGAAATCACCACCGCCATACGCTCTTGAGATTCAGAGATCGCAAGTTCAGTACCATCAAGGCCTTCATATTTTTTCTTAACGGCATCTAGGTTAATCTGTAAGCTGTCAGCAAGCTCGCCTATTGCAACAGAAACACCACCAGCACCGAAGTCATTACATTTTTTGATAAGTTTTGAGAGTTTAGGATTTCTAAATAATCTTTGGATTTTTCGTTCAACAGGCGGATTGCCCTTTTGAACTTCCGCACCGCATGTGAGCAAGCTCTCTTCATCATGCTCCTTAGAAGAACCTGTTGCACCCCCGATGCCATCACGTCCAGTTCTACCACCCACAAGTAAAATGACGTCGCCTTCAACTGGTTTTTCTCTGACGATGTTCTCTTTAGGTGCAGCACCCACTACGGCACCAACTTCCATTCTCTTAGCCAAGAAGCCGTCATCATACACTTCTGAAACAAGACCAGTGGCAAGACCAATTTGGTTACCATATGCGCTGAAGCCTGCTGCTGCTTTTTGCGTGATTATCTTCTGAGGGAGTTTTCCTTCGAGTCTTGCTTCAAACGGTACTCTTGGATCAGCTGCACCTGTAACACGCATCGAATGATAAACGTAGCTTCTACCTGAAAGGGGATCTCTGATTGCGCCACCTAGACATGTTGCCGCACCACCAAAAGGCTCAATTTCAGTAGGATGGTTATGGGTTTCATTTTTAAACATTAAAAGCCAAGGCTCTTTTTTATCATCAATTTTGACATCTACTTCAATACTGCAAGCATTGATTTCATCTGAAACATCAAGGTCTTCAAGGCCACCTTGTCTTCTGAGTGTCTTCATATTAATTGTCGCAAGATCCATTAAAGTGACATCTCTGTCGCGGTCTGCATAAACGATTTTTCGCGCTGCTAAATAGTCTTCGTAAGCCTTATTAAAGACAGGCGTAAAGGCGCCTTCTTCAAATTCGACCGATTCAATTTCCGTTAAGAAAGTGGTATGTCTACAGTGATCGGACCAGTAAGTGTCAATGACTTTAAGCTCTGTTATGGTTGGATTTCTATGCTCAGTCTCCTTGAAATAGGTTTGAATATAAATAAGGTCCTCAAGGGTCATGGCAAAGCCCATTTTGTTTTTGAAGGCACTGATTTCATCTTCAGACATTTCAATGAAATTTGTAACAGACTTTACAGGTTCAGGCACTTGAGTTGCAATTTTGCATGTTGGAGGAATCTCAAGCGACACCTCTCTTGATTCTACTGGATTAATTAAGTAGGTCTTAATCATATCAAACTCTTCATTTGTGAGATCACCTTCCAAGACGATGATCCTTGACGTTAAAATTTCAGGTCTTTGTTCAAGTGTTACGATTTCAATACATTGGGCTGCCGAATCAGCTCTTTGATCATACTGGCCCGGTAAAAGTTCTATCCTAAAAACGTGACTATTGGGTGGAAAATCAACAGTAGAATCTGAAACTCTGTCTACATTTGGTTCAGATAAAATAAGGGCCTTGATCTCGTCTAATTTTTCTTCATTGACGCCTTCCATATCATATACGTTGATAATACTCACTTTTTCAAGTGCTTTAACATGTAATGTCTGCTTAAGGTCATGAAGCATCTCTTGGGCTTCAACCTCAAAATTTTCTTTTTTCTGAACTAAAATTCGTTTCACTAAACTCATATTGTCCTCCTAAAGGCATTTGCGCTCACTTGATTGAACATCTCAATCACTAAAATTCTATGTCAATTATTAAATGTTTTATGCTAACTGTTGTTTTTTATGTCCTTAATATACTCCTATTTTAGCATAGCAAAAAGTATAAATAAAATTAATATTTTTAATGATTGAGATTAGTACAGCTAATGAAAAACCCGCATAAGCGGGTTTTTTTACTCAATATTGAATTCAATCTTAAAGACCGCACCACGCTCCCCGTTGTAGGCCTTTATTTCGCCGCCATTGAGCATGACAGCACTCTTAACAATGGCAAGTCCAAGACCGTGATTGCCTTCACTGCCCTTAAAAAATCGATCAAAAAGGAAATCGATTTCGTTGGTTTTAAAGCCCTTACCATCATCTGAAATCAAAATTGTCACACTTTGTCCTGATTTTATGGCTTCAATTTCAATTTGCTGACGAGCATGCCTAATGGCATTGCTTAAGAGATTGGATATGGTTTTTTCTAAAAGCGTTTCATCTAAGAAGAGGGTAATAGAATCGTCACAAATCAACCGAACTTCCTTGTTTTCCTTAAGGGCAACTCCCGCAGCACGTTCAACAAGATCAAGTAAAAAGGACTTCAAATCAAATTTTGTTTTCTGAATGTTAACAGAAGTACTCTCAAGTCTGGATAGGGTAATGAGTTCATCCACTAATCCCTTTAAACGAATGCTTTCATCTGCAATAATTTGCGCCGAGTGGGTAGGCTCTTTAAAGACGCCACCAACAATACCTTCAGCATAGCCTTGAATGGACATTAAAGGGGTTCTAAGCTCATGAGAGACATTTTGGAGAAAGTTGCGTTGGGTTTGATCTTGGGCTTCTAGCTTATGACTCATTTGATTTAGGCTTTGAGTTAACTGATTAATCTCCCATGTGTTTTGATGAACAGGAATCTTATCATATTTGCCACTCGAAATCGCATCTGCATAAGCGGAGGCCTCTATTAGGGGCTTGGAAATGCTCCCAGCAATCTTTTTAAACAAAATGCTGCTGATTAAAAGCGTCACACCTATAATACTGAGTAGAATAAAGTTTATCCTTCGTATGAGCAAGTTTGCCGAATTGAGCGATGAGACATATACCGCATGAAAAACCCTCGTGTTGGGTCTGTTTGAAGGCGTATTTGAAGGCATATTTGAAGGTGAATTTGAAGGTGAATTTATAGATGTATTTGCGGATTCATCCGAGAGTGATTTATCCCCTTGATTATCAGGCGTGGGCAGGGAACCGACTTCTAGTGTTGCACCTGCCACTAAATAGGTCATTTGATTGATTTTTACGCGCCTGATGCCATCAATTTCATATATTGGAAAAGCTTCTTTCGCAGCCATGATAATGGGATCATTTTCGTCTCGATTCACAGGAAATATCAAATCCCCGGTTCTTGAAAACATAAAGATATCGGTGTTATTGGCCATTCTGGAAACCTTGAATATTTCATTTAAAAAATCGATTTGATCACTGAAACGTTTTCGATCCGTTTCATCTGTAAAATCAACCGGTCTCTTGACGAGTTGTTGCTTGAGCATCAAATTTGTCGTAAGAAGGGTATTTCGAATTTCTTCACTTGCATTCTTTTCCACATAAAACCGCATGGCAATATTGAAGACCACCAGAATCACTAATGGAAGCGCAATCATAAAGCCAATATAGGGCATGAGGATTTTACGCTCAATGGTCAATAATTTTTTTTCTTTTTTCATATTAACCTACTTTCCATTATTTGATGGTTCCTGCTCTAGCTTAAAGCCAAAGCCCCAAACTGCACTGATTTTGACATTTGAACCGTTTAATTTTTTTCTTAAACGTTTGACCACATCATCCGTCGCACGTGTATCCACATCAAAATCGAACTTCCAAACGTTCTTCAGGAGCTCCTCTCTGGAAATTGCACGTTCTTGGTTCTCAAAGAGATAGACCATCAAGGCGAATTCCGTTGGCGTCAAGTCAAGGGGTTGGTCTTTACAGTAAGCGGTTCTTTTGTTTACTGATATGCTCAAATCACCATAGTCTAAGGTATGATGTTCTTCATAGGAACCTTGATCAAACTGCATTCTTCTAAAAATGGCTTTTACTCTTGCCACAAGCTCTATTGGTGAAAAGGGTTTTACAAGATAATCGTCACTGCCTATGGTTATGCCTGTGATACGATCCAGCTCACTGTCTCTTGCAGAAACAATAATAATCGGTACATTGTATTTCTCTCTAATTTTGGTACACAAACTCAAACCATCCATTTCTGGCATCATTATGTCAATAATAAGCATGTCTGCTGGTTCACTCATAAAGGCTTCATAGAGTGATCTACCATCTTCAAAGGTTTTAACAGTAAAACCATCGTTTTTTAAAAAGCTCATAATGAGATCTCTTATGTTTTTTTCATCGTCAGCGACATATATTTTCTTTTGCATGTTCCACCACTCCATTCTATAGTTTTATCATACCACATGACAAAGATTGTAAAAATAATGAAAGGACATTTACCTCAATTTTGCCACAGTTTCACCTTTGATATGACCATACCAAACCTGCTACACTTAATCTATAAACACCACAAAGGGTGTACAAAAAGATGAAGGGAGACATACACATGAAAAGAAATCTTATAAAAAAATTGGCAACTTTAGGGCTTATCGGTACAATGTTTATACCAAACTTGGTTTTTGCCACAGATACCGTTACTTCGGCAACGACTGGTGCGCCAGCAGACAGACCAGCAGCAAATAGACCTGTGAAAGAAGGCTTAAAGGATCGCGCTGAGGATATGAAAGACCGTATGGAAAAAAACCAAGATCGCAGAGATCAATTTGATGACCGTACACTTGAATTGGTAACACTTTATGCACCTGACTTACTTGAAAGTTACCAAGCTATCACAGATTCACATGAATCAATCCATGATTCACTGGAAGCGCTTCACAAATCGGATTTTGAAAGCAGGGCTGCTGAGTTTAAAACATTTTTAAATTCGATCAAGGATCAACTTACAGCAGGAACAATCACTCGTGAAGAAGCCAAAACTCAAATTGATGCCTTTAGAAAAGAAAACGACACTGAAAGAGATGCCTTGAAAGCAGAGTTAGATGCCCTAAAAGCAACCTATGACGTTGATCAAGAAGCTCATAAAACATTAATGACCACCCTAAAAACTGCTCTTGACAACAATGATGAAGCAGCCATCAAAACGGCTTTAACGTCACTTCTTTCAGAATTACAAAAGCACGTTCAATACGATCAAGCTGTTTACAATTTACGCTCATCAAAATAAGCAATCTTCAGTATTAAAGCTCTATAAAATACCTAAAAAAGCAGAGAACCAAGCTTAAAAGCCTGAGTCTCTGCTTTATTTTTTTAGTATTCTACACCAATAATACACTTGTAGGCATCAAGTACCTTAAAGCCTCTCCCAACAATTTTTTCAAAATCATCAAGGCTCAAATAGCTGTTGTTGTCAAATATCACCATGCCTCTTCCAGCGTCTATAGTCCCAATATCATCGGCCTTGGCATAAAGAACCTTTCTCTCCTGAGCATTCCATGAAATTTCATAACCATAGTGCTGCATGGTTGCCTTAAATGGCAAGTAATAGAGACCCTTCTCCATAATGATCGGTTTTTCTAGTGCAACCTTGCCCTTATTTTCCCAGAAGGTCCATTGGTCTGAAGTCTCTGAGAGATTCACAAGTGCTTTTAAAGCTTCCGTCGTGTAACCAAAGCTAACATCATTATAGTCAATTTTAACTTCTTTTATGACATTATTCCACATATCTGCAATTACCAGTGTGTCATTCTTAATGACTAGACCGGTTGGGGTATTATATCTAGCAAGTTTCAAGTCACCGTTTGTATTGCCACTAAAAGGACTCCCTGAATAGGTCTGAACTTTGCCATCCTTGGTAACGACTCTAATCACGTGATTCCAAGAATCAGAAATAAATATATTACCCTTTGAGTCCATTGCAAATCCCTTAGGGAAGTTAAATTTAGCAGCGTCTGCTTGACCATTGACAAGGCCAGTCTTTACATAACCTGTCTCTTCATTAAGATCCATTACAGAGCCTGCAATTAAAGACATTACGCCCTCTTTTACGCGCTTAACCGCTTGGTTCCCACTATCGAGAATATAAAGTGTCCCTTCATCGTCAAAAAAGAGATCGCTTGGTTCATTGAGCTTTGCACTTGTTAAAGTCTTATTGTCTGGTTTAAAGGACATGGTCTCCACCGAACCATCCTTGTTGATTACTCTAATACTACTGTTAAGTGTGTCTGCCACGTAAAGTTTACCATCTTTGGCAAGTGCTAATGCTGACGGTAAGTTGAACTGTGCATCAGCAGCTGGTCCATTGACAAAGCCCGCTTTTCCATTTCCAGAAATCGTAGAAACCACACCACCCTCTATTTTACGGATGACATTGTTGCCTGTATCTGCGACGTAGATGATGCCTGCTTTGGTCACGAAAACATCTCTAGGTTTATTAAATCTCGCCACATCTGCATTGCCGTCAATTAAACCACCCCTAGGGAAGCCCATGGTGTTTTTTCCATCAAATCCGCCTGCCACCAGCTCAAGACCATTAGCTGTAATGACTTTAATCATATTGTTATAGGTGTCGGCGATGTAAACATTACCAAGATAATCCGTCGACAAACCATATGGTTGATTCAATCCTTTTATGACGTCACTCTTTATATCTGGGTCTGTCGGTGAAACTGGTCTCACTTCAACGGCAAACGCGAGGGTAAACTGCGATATAACGAGCAATATCATAAAAATAATGGGTATTTTTCTTATTGTTTTCATAATTTTACTCCTTCTGCTTAAGGGATTATCGGTGTGATAATCCAGTTAGTTCCATCGAATTTCAACTCGCATTCCAACGCAAATATTGGTGTCGTAGCGCCATCATCTCCATAGCTATTTGTGATGTTTCTAACACTGGAAATCGTAATTTGATCATTTAAGCTAAATGCCTGTGTAAAATCAATCTTTATAG
This sequence comes from Fusibacter sp., assembly GCF_057447755.1. Taxonomy (NCBI): domain Bacteria; kingdom Bacillati; phylum Bacillota; class Clostridia; order Eubacteriales; family Fusibacteraceae; genus Fusibacter; species Fusibacter sp. The sequence goes on from NZ_JBVBZF010000022.1 coordinate 21,975, forward strand.
ACTTATGATCTGGTTCAAGGGTTTGAGACAAGACTGTAAAGTTACCGACATCAACAGTGATTGTTGCAGGCATGAAGGTTTCGTTTAGATGATTATAAGTTTCAATATAATCATCATAAGTCACAGTAATACTCGTTGGTGATGTAGAGACTACAGATGTTACCTGAGAGCCATTATTTGTCCTTTCAACGCTTCCTATGCTGAAATCATAAGGATATGACGTCTCTATTGGTAGACTGTAAGTTTCACTGTTTGCAGAATGTACCGCAAAGCCATTTTCAAGTCTGATCTGCGCATCGTTCATACCATAAAGGTATTTGGAAAGTGTGCTGATAAAAGATGGCGTTGTATCCGAATAACTACCAAGTGTCAACGGCTGAACAATAATTTGATTTCCAACAACACTTGTCGTTCCACTAAGATCAAATGGTCCACTGGCATATGCGCCTGTTCCGATGATTTTTAAAGTGTTAATGTCTATATTATCTGAAGTTTTTAAGGCTTCCGAAAATTCTAATGCTACTAATTTACTATCCAAAGGTAAAGATAAATTCACTATTGCATTCACAAGAACTGGTTTCGATTGATCTATTGTTGTCATATTAACAACTGCATCATTATATACACCATCGTTGTCAGCGATTGTATTTGCCGGAATAGTCAATACGCCTACTGCACCGGTATTATAAGTTGCCATATTTTGTTCCGTATCTAATCTAAGGTATATGATTTCATCATTTGAGACATCCTCAAAAAACATAGTTTCAATTTCCCAATCAATTACAGGGTCAATATACCCGCCAGATTGTAATACGATCCCATTTTCACTTACAAAACTAGAATCTTTCACTGGACGATTGAAGGTCACTTTGATAAGATCCACAATACCATTTTCATCAGAATCTAGAGTTGCTGCATATGTTGCATAAAGGCCACTTGCTGGCGTTTGGTCCATAGTCCAAGTGTCACCACTTGATTCATAACGATAGGTCCTAGTCGATTGCTCACTTGCGTCATAGTAATCCTTGACAGGATAACCAAACATATCATAGAGATAGTTATAGTTTATGGTGATTGCATCGTTGTCATATAAGGTA
>NZ_JBVBZF010000023.1:0-22831 GCF_057447755.1 Fusibacter sp.
AACCGATAGGCTGAGGGTTCGAATCCCTCCCTTGGAGCCAATTTGCCGAAGTGGCGGAACTGGCAGACGCACAGGACTTAAAATCCTGCGATCCTTACCGATCGTACCGGTTCGATTCCGGTCTTCGGCACCAACTTCTTCTTTTAAATAAGAAGGGTGCAAAACAAAGTTGCCTTTGGTAACACATAATGTGGCGGCGTAGCTTAGTTGGCTAGAGCGTTCGGTTCATACCCGAAAGGTCGGTGGTTCGAGTCCACTCGCCGCTACCATTCATGGCCCCTTGGTCAAGCGGTCAAGACACCGCCCTTTCACGGCGGTAACAGGGGTTCGATTCCCCTAGGGGTCACCATTAGTTTGTCCGAAACTTTAAAACGGACATTACGGCCCAGTAGTTCAGTTGGTTAGAACGCCAGCCTGTCACGCTGGAGGTCGACGGTTCGAGTCCGTTCTGGGTCGCCATTTAATTTCTATAGTAGTATGCCGGTGTAGCTCAATTGGTAGAGCAACTGACTTGTAATCAGTAGGTCGCGGGTTCGAGTCCCATCACCGGCTCCATTTTTTAGGAGGGGTTCCCGAGTGGCCAAAGGGGACGGACTGTAAATCCGTTATCAGCGATTTCGAAGGTTCGAATCCTTCTCCCTCCACCACTACCTGCGGGTGTAGCTCAATGGTAGAGCCCTGGCCTTCCAAGCCAGTTGTGAGAGTTCGATTCTCTTCACCCGCTCCAAAAGATTTAAAATTTACAAACTTTAGTGATGCGGTTTATAACTGTAGAACAACTACCCATGGGAGTATAGCTCAGCTGGGAGAGCATCTGCCTTACAAGCAGAGGGTCATAGGTTCGAGCCCTATTACTCCCACCATACTTTGGGGATTCGCCAAGCGGTAAGGCACCGGACTTTGACTCCGTTATGCACAGGTTCAAATCCTGTATCCCCAGCCAACTTAATATGGTCCATTAGCTCAGTCGGTAGAGCACCTGACTTTTAATCAGGGTGTCCCGCGTTCGAGTCGCGGATGGATCACCAATGGAGAGGTACCGAAGCGGTCATAACGGGGCGGTCTTGAAAACCGTTAGGGTGCAAGCCCACGTGGGTTCGAATCCCACCCTCTCCGCCAATTTTAATGGAGAAGTACTCAAGTGGCTGAAGAGGCTCCCCTGCTAAGGGAGTAGGTCTTGATAAGGGGCGCGAGGGTTCAAATCCCTCCTTCTCCGCCATTAAAAAAAGGGCCTTTAGCTCAGCTGGTTAGAGCGCCCGGCTCATAACCGGACGGTCCGGGGTTCGAGTCCCTGAAGGCCCACCATGTTTCACATTAAAAAGAATATCTTAGGGGTGTAGCTCAGTTGGTAGAGCAGCGGTCTCCAAAACCGCGTGTCGTGGGTTCGAAGCCTGTCACCCCTGCCAACTTAATAATTAAATAATATCATTTCGGGGTGTAGCGCAGTTTGGTAGCGCATTTGGTTTGGGACCAAAGGGTCGCGGGTTCAAATCCTGCCACCCCGACCATTAAGGCTTTCGAGTCTAAAAAATTGTGGGCGTATAGCTCAGCTGGTTAGAGCGCACGCCTGATAAGCGTGAGGTCGGTGGTTCGAGTCCACTTATGCCCACCACAATTTTGCCCGGATAGCTCAGTCGGTAGAGCAGGGGACTGAAAATCCCCGTGTCGGTGGTTCGATTCCGCCTCCGGGCACCAAATTTACATGTAGAACTGAAGAGTTCTTTTTTTATTTTTTGAAAAAACGAACACGGAATCTAATTACGAATCTAAATAGAGTGTTTGATACTCGCTGGTTATCATAAGTGAGAGAAGATCATATTTTAAAAGGCATCGCCTTAAATGAAAAATTTAAATTTCCATTTAAGGCGATGCCTTTATCTTAAATGTGGTTAAAGTGCCTGTAATTCATGCTGTTTTTATGGAAGTGATGGTCTGCTTATAAAAGAATCTTTGGATTAAATTAAGTAAGCTTATAGGGATTGTAATAATCGTTTATGTTGTAAAATCAAGGTAAATCCGTTGGATTAGATGGATCAAATTATCCCAATGGATATCTTGATTCACTTCTATTAAGTAGTCTTGCTTATCGTGGGATGACAAGGAAGTGAAGTCTTGCTTAAACACAGTTCGGGTATTTAAGATTGTAATAGTACCTTGTGAATCTTTAAGTTTCAATTTATTTGTTTCAAATTTAATGAGTAAGTGGTCATTTGATTGAGACATAGATGCACCAATTGACTCATAAAAGAATTCAATCTGTGAGTCTTTATAAGGCATTCCAAGCGTAACTTCGCAGTAGTCCCTTTTCATATCAACTGAAGTAATGTAATAGACCTTATTTGATAAAGGACAAGGTTTATACAAGGGCGCAAAAGGTATATTCTTATAGATATTGAGTAGGGGGACCATGTTCAATATATCATCATAGTTATGAAGCAAAATTATTTCTTCAAGTTTTGGGTCTTTAGTTTCAATGTAACTTTGATAGAGTATGACACTATCTTTGCCACTGATGGTATCTGTTCGATCTATTCCTACAAATCGTTCTACTGATTTTAAAGTATAGCTTTCGAAAGGAAATAGGTTCTTATTTTTGCGTACAACTCTCAATAGGTCGATGTTGAACCTTTTGTCCAAATAACGGTTTAACTTTAAGGCACGAAGTCGTGCATTCATAAATGGAAAATCAAATGAATCACCATTGAAACTGACATAGTATTGGATATTGTGCATTTCTAAAATAATAAAAAGCTGTTTTAAAAGATCGCGTTCAGATTGATAGTCATCATTGAATAACTGAATTACTTTTGCCTTTTTAGAAAGACTCGAGAAAATGACAAGACCAATAAGGACAATCTTGTTTTTGTGACTGAGGCCGTCTGTTTCTATATCAATAAAGGCGATATTAGCACTTTGAAATAATGCTGTGACATAATCATTATTTTGTTTATAATCATACTCTAATATTTTCATCGTTCATCCTTTTTTTAAACTTTTCTTTTTATATTATAACATATAATTTTACGATGATATTGATAGTACTATAGTACTATTTATTTTAAAACCTTATCAAAATTCACCAAAGAAGATTGAATATTATGGCAATAGATATTAATCTATGATAATATTATTATGAGGTAAATTTGTAGGGGGAAAAATGAGAGAAATTGCAATAGAAGAGTTGACCTTGGGAATGTGTCTATCTAAAGACATATATAATGATCTTGGTAATATAATTTTATCTCAAGGTACGGAAATTTCCGAAAAGCATTTAGATTATTTTAGAAAACATGGCATATTTTTTGTGTACATTGAAGAAGCGGAGAATAATAAGTCGAGTGATTCTTATAAAATTGCTTTAGCCTATAAATTCAAAGATTTAAACAATGCATACGCAGAAGCGTTAACACAGTTTAAATCACTCTATTTTCAAATTCAAAATAAGCATTATGATTTTGATGCTAATGATATCCAAGTGAGTGTAAATACCTTAATAGATCATATGCTATCAGATAATGATATATTGGGCAGTATGCGGATTATTTCTCTCAATGAAAGTTATCATTTTACTCATGCTGTTAATGTTGCAATGCTTAGCGCTATGATCTGTAAATGGTTAAATCTAGATAAGAGTATGATATATATGGCTGCACTTGCAGGTCTTCTACACGATATCGGTAAAACACAGGTGCCACAGGATTTACTCTTCAAGTCAGGTTATCTTGAAGCTGATGAATATGAGCAATTAAAGATGCATTCAAGATTTGGCTATGAAAGTCTAAAAAACAATCCAACCATTCCTCGCGAGGTGCTGGCTTCGATTTTATTCCATCATGAAAGAAGTGATGGCAGTGGTTATCCAAGTGGATTAAAGGAAGAGCAAACGCCTTATCTAGCGCGTATTGTTGCAGTAGCTGATGTGTTTGATGCCATTACTTCAGACAAAATCTATAAGCGAAGAATTTCATCCTTTAAGGCCTTTACGATTATTAAAGATGAGAGCTTCAGAGGGTTAGATCCTAAAATTTCAGAAGTCTTCTTAAGCAATATTGCAGCCTATTTTGTTAACAACCGTGTTAGATTATCAGATGGTAGGGTTGGTGAGGTCGTCTATATTAACAAATACGCCCTAAATAGGCCTTTGATTAAGATAGCGAATGCTTTTGTTGATTTATCAACGGATTATTCAATTGAAATTGAAGAAGTGATTTCTTAGACCATGCATGATGGTAATACAACTAAAATATTATGACATTAAAAAAGCTATTTAATTCAACATTAGTTGATTTAAATAGCTTTTAATATATACAAGATATTTTGAGACTAAGCTTTAGTGGCGCATGTTCAGTCTCGTATAGGGACTGTAAATAGGATTGAGGCATTAAAATGACTCAAATGTTCTTTAAACTTAAATGAACGTCTGATTAAACTGAGTTGTCATTATACAATTGGGGTCTACTTGTAAAACAATGATTCAAATATAGATTTAATCTCTTCTAAATCACGAGTCATGCCTAGTGCGAGCATCAATTTTATTCTCGCTTTTTGACCGTTTAAATTACCGCCGAAAATAGCACCTAGGTCTCTTAAGTTTTTGCCACCACCTGAGTATCCATAAGAGTCTAAAACACGTCCTGACGGACATCTGGAGACGATAATGACAGGAATATTGTTTTGAATAGCATCTTGTATTCCTTCAACCATCTGTGGTGGTACATTACCTCTTCCCATGGCTTCTATGACAAAGCCTTTTACACCTTGTTCAATGGCAAATTTCATGTACTTTGAATCACTACCTACACAAGCTTTAATGAGTTCAACGGAAGTTTCAATTTGATTGGTTTCGATATGCTCATGCTTCATGATATTTCTATAGAAAATAACCTCATCGTTATCGACGATGCCAAGCGGGCCAAATTCTAAAGATTTAAAGGTATCAAGTGATAAGGTATGCGTCTTAGTTGCCTCACGTGCTGAGTTAACTTCATTGTTAAGTACAATAAGAACACCCTTGTTTATTGCCTCTTCTGAAATAGCTGTACAAATAGCTGAAGATAAATTACTTGGTCCATCATAACCAAGTTCCGAACTGTTTCTCATAGCTGCTACCATGACGATTGGTTTTGTTGGATTGATGTTTAAGTCCAAGAAATAAGCTGTTTCTTCAAGTGAATCTGTCCCATGTGTGATTACAACGCCATGTATATCACTTCGTTTAATTAGCCCTTTTACGATGTTTGCCAAGTCTAAGATCATCGTTGGTGACATATGTGGACCTGGGTAACTGCCGTAGTTGATAACCTCAATATCTGCAACTTTGTCAATGTTTGTGACCATAGACATGATTTCTTCGCTTGAAAGCGCAGGAATAGCTGCTGCTAAACGCTCATCCACTTTCATAGAAATCGTGCCCCCTGTAAAAATAACCGCAACCTTCTTCTTCATTAATGCCTCCAAAAATAAAGTACTTAATTTGAATTCAAAATTATTATATAATATTATGGTGGTTAATAAAAGTAATAAGAAAAAGTATACGGTGCTATTTGTTTTAAAAAAATAGAATATATATAGAAATGCTTTACTTTTTGTTATTCATAATATAAAATTCTATATTGTTTGTAAGGGAGTGATATTATCATATATTTAGATCATAGTGCGACAACACCACTGGACCCAAATCAAAAGGAAGGCCTTTTGAGGTTAATGTATGAAGATTTTGGTAATCCATCGTCACTGCATAAACTTGGTGTTAGTAGCGAAAAGTATATAAAAAAGAGCCGAAGTCAAATCGCAAAAGTTCTATCCGTTAATGAAAAGGAAATTTTCTTCACAAGTGGTGGTACTGAATCAAATAATTTTGCCATTCAGGGTGTTTTACCAAGACATAAGAAAGGCCGTATCATTACAACTGCGTTTGAACATCCTTCAGTCTTAACTTGTGTGGAGCAGATGGGAAAGAGGGGCTTTGAACCTTATTATCTAAAAATTGATTCTATGGGTAGAATTGATTTAAAAGCGTTTGAAGCAGCACTTAATATAGAAACGGTTCTTGTTAGCATAATGCATATAAACAATGAAATTGGTAGCATTCAACCGATTGAAGCCATTAGTCAGATGATTCAACAATTTAATCGTTTAAATGGCACAAAAATAATGCTTCATGTTGATGCAGTACAGAGTTTTGGTAAAATAAAATTTTCTCCTAAGAAAATGGGTATTGACTTAATGTCTTTTAGCGGACATAAGATTAATGGCCTCAAGGGAATAGGTGGTTTATATGTAAGAGATGGTATTACACTTACTTCACTCTTATATGGTGGCGGACAGGAAAGAGGCATAAGACCTGGAACAGAGAACATCTGTGGCATTTATTCTCTGGGAGAGGCTGCCGAGCAAGCCTTTCAAAATGTTGAGGAAAACTATAAATTTGCTGAAATGCTAAAAAGTGAAATGATTCAGTCCTTAAAGGAAAAATGTGATGACATTGAAATAAATGGACTAAACGATGCGTTGACAAGCCCATATATATTGAATGTTTCTTTCAGAGGTGTAAAAGGCGAAGTCCTCTTGCATACATTAGAAATGAAGGGCATATTTGTTTCAACGGGTTCAGCCTGTTCATCAAAAAAGAAAAGTTATTCACATGTTTTACAGGCCATGTCACTAGATGATGAAAGAATGGATGGGGCGATCAGGATAAGTTTTTCTAAGCTAAACACCATTGAAGAAGTTTCTACAGCTGCAGATATAATATCCAACGAAGTAAGGAGCCTAAGAAAAATTATCAAGCGCAGATAAATTGTCTGAACAAGAGAAATGTATACAGGCAGAGAGGATAAATAATGAGAGAATTAATTTTAGTGAGATATGGTGAAATAGGTCTAAAAGGCATGAACAGACGCTATTTTGAAAAGAAATTTGTTAGAAACATCAAGTTGGCAATCAGACATATTGAAGATGCATATGTTCTTGATCGACATGGAAGAGCCTATGTGGATTATGATGAAAAAGATCGTGATGAAGTCATTCATACTGTTACAAAAGTGTTTGGTGTCGTTTCGATTAGTATAGCCCATAAGATCGAAAATGATTTTGAAAAAATGAAAACGGAGGGGTTGGCGGAAGTAAAACGCCAAATGCTTTCAACCGGTGCGACGACCTTTAAGGTTGAAACCAAACGTGCCAATAAGGGATTCTCTATGAAGTCACCTGAGATTTGTCAAAAGGTAGGGGGCTATATTTTAGCCAATACAGAAGGCCTCAGTGTTGATGTCAACAATCCACAAATCACTTTAACACTTGAAATTAGAGAGAACACTTATATTTATTGTGAGCGAATCCCAGGACCTGGCGGTATGCCTTATGGCACTGCTGGAAAAGGTATTTTGCTTTTGTCTGGGGGGATTGATAGTCCAGTTGCAGCGTACCTCATTGCCAAAAGAGGCGTTGAACTTGAGGCAGTTCATTTTCATTCGTATCCATTTACCAGTGATCGGGCTCTTGAAAAAGTCATCGATCTTGGGAAAAAAATCACCAACTATACACGAAACCTCAAAATACACAGTGTGAATATTTTAGAAATCCAAAAAGCCATTAACGAAAAATGTCCTTCTGAAGAAATGACCATTTTGTCACGCCGTTTCATGATGAAAATTGCTGAAAAATTGGCAATCGAAGACAATTGCGGTTGTTTGATTACAGGTGAGAATATTGGTCAGGTTGCGAGTCAAACCATGGAAGGTCTCGCGGTTACCAATAGTGCTGTGAACTTGCCAGTATTGAGACCCCTTATTGCATACGATAAAGTTGATATTATAAAAATTGCAAAACAAATAGATACTTTTGAGACTTCAATTTTACCCTTTGAAGATTGCTGCACCGTCTTCTTACCAGATAGAGTGGTTACCAAACCTAAGGTCGATAAAATCGTTTATTCAGAAGGTTTGCTGGATGGTGAAAGACTTATAAACGAGGCGATTGAAAATAAAGAAACCTATATTATTGTCAATGGTGAGCTAAGAGAGTCTTAATGCCTTTAGGCCATTGTGGTTGCTCTGACAAATTTTATGTAGATGAGAATCACCAAAGGTATTTTAGTATTATAATAAAAGCCCAATCAAAATTAAATTTGATTGGGCTTTTTACTGTATATCATTAGTTCTTTGAGCAAGAATGTTCAACTTGCAAAAGGGTTAGATGAGAACGTTAACATCAAAACAAGGTTTTGACGTAAAATGACTTTTATTGATCTTACCATACTTATTAAAGTGGGACCCAATAAAGGGTCTCAAGGGACTTCTTCAATTGTTAGTATTAAAATCTTGTTCTGTTACATTACTGTTATCATCAACAGCATTGATGGCATCGTTAATATCTGGTACTGTGTTGAGTTGATCAAGATCATCTGTCGTAAATGACGGGATGAACTTAATCATATAAGCTGGGATTGTAGATGCATCTGGGAAGACAATTGAATTGTCCACTAAAATCTTAGTACCAACAGGTAGCAATACTTTTTGGCCATCATTTAACTCGATAAAGAATGGTCGTTGAACTACTGTACTACCATCAGCAAATTTGATTGTCGGTTGAACACCAGCATAGTCACTGTAATCAAAAGTGTCTATTATTGTACTGTTGTGTATATCACAGTCTTCAGTTGGTAGTTCATATATCCAGTCACCTAGAACAATCGGATTACCTCTGTTATCATAATTTTCCTCTGGAACATAAGGGATAGGTCGTTTAACGAAGACTCTATTTTCCACGAGTGTTGTAGGACAATTAGGGGTTGCGAGCTTGCCACTTTCAAGACAAATCGTGCCTGCAACATGAACATCATCTTCTTCAGTCGGTTCTGTGCCCTTAATGAAGATTTCGCTGATTACTGTATTTCTAGGATCCATATAGGATAAATCTGTTGGTAATTTTCCTGACATAGTATCTACTTTTGATGTGACAATGCCACTTGGCTTATCAAATCCTTTAGGATCTAAATCTGCATGGATTTCACTCATCACGGTCTTCCAGAACAAGGCTGATACGCCTGATCCTTGATCAAGAGGCATATTGACATCATTTCCAAACCAAACACCAGCAACGTAATATGGTGTATATCCAATGAACCATGCATCCATTTTATTTGAAGTCGTTCCCGTCTTTCCTGCAACAGGAATGGCATCATTATTTGGTGAAATCTTAGCTGAAGATGCAATACCAGATGTTACTGTTGAAACCATCATATCCTGTACGATATAGGCAACGTTTTCATCTACAACGACTTCTTTGCTCTGGTTGTTTTCGAGGATAATTTCGCCTTTGTTGTTTTCAACAGTTGTATAGGTAATCATTTCAGTTAAAACGCCTTTGTTGGCAATCGCACCGTAAGCGTTAGTCATTTCAACAGGAGAGACGCCTTTGGTCATACCGCCCATTGAAACAGCAGAGAGATTCATATCACTAGTGCCGCCTTCTGTCACTAAGGAGGTGATACCAAATTTCTGTAGATAAGAAATACAGGTATCCACACCTAGATCATTTGCGATGTAAGTTGCAATTGTGTTAATAGAGTATTGCATACTTTTTCTAAGTGTTGTAAGGCCCCAGTGTTTTGGATAAACACTGGAATTTTCATACCAGTTATATGGCCAACGAATTTTCGGATCGCCACTTAAGTAGAGTGGACGGTCATCAATTGGTGTGGCAACGGTATATTTTAAAGAATCAATAGCAGGCGTATAAATCGACAATGGTTTGATTGAAGAACCAGGTTGTCTAGGATTTACAGCACGATTGTAGATTTTTTGACCTGAAATGTTACGACCGCCTACAATGGCTTTCAATTGCCCTGTATGATAGTCAATAATAACCATAGCAGATTGGGGTTGAATAATACCAGTATCGCTAATATAGTAATTGTCTTTGTCAATGAGTAGGTTTTGCTGACCATCTAATTTAAAGAATTCAGGATTTTCAGTTAAAAATAATCGATCGACAACGACGTTTTTATCCTCATCAAATGATTTATACTCATTTGGGATGAAAACATCGCGACCTTCATAGGTGTAAAGACCTTCAATGCTTTTTTTGCCTGTACTTTTACCACTGGCTTCTTCATTGTAGGTAAAGGTATCCTTGACAACGACTTGAATGCTCACCAATTGTCCATCTTGTGAGTGTGGATAGAAGTTCAAGCGTTTGTTCTTGAAGAGGACAAGGTTACCGTGGTCATCAAACTTATAATCACTTGATGGAATCATCAGTTGGTTTTGGCTGTTAAGAAAATTGCTCTGTTTATATAAAAGCGTTTTTTTAGATTCATCTGATATAATATTGCCATTTTTATCAAATGTAACAGTTACTCTTGGGAAGTTCTCGTTATTTCTCAAAAAGCCTTGACGATATAGTGCTTTTTTAAGAAGAATGACTTCTTCGCCATCAGAACCTTTTTTGTAGAGATTTTGAGTAAAGACTGAAGTGTCCATTCCAGTTACTTCGCCGATTTTAGCAATTGTGCCTTGGCCTGCAATACCATCTGCTGATAGGCCATACTTGGCTTGAAAAGCCTTTACAGCAGCATAAGTAGATTCTCCAAAATAAGAAGTGAAGTTATCTGCATCATAGTTGCTTTCAAGAATCTTTTGCATGTCAAAATCAATTGTAGAATGAATTACAAGTCCTTTTGTATAAAGCATACTTGCGGCTTCATTGTAAGTGTAACCGTAAGCTTCAATGAGATCATTGATGACATCATCCTTAACCATATCGGCGAAATAAGATGTTATTTCTGTCTGAGTTGACTTGCTGGGATTTAACTTTGTTTTTAAATCAACAGATTTTGCAGCTTCATACTCGGCATCTGTTAAATAGCCGTTTGTTTTCATTAAACTAATGACGGTCTTATAACGGCTTTCACACTTAGGGTTAAAAACAACTGTGTACAAAGGATCCGTATCGTCTAAAACGTAATCCTCAGCCGTTATGTCTACTTTTTTCTTGGTAATCATAGGTGCATAAGCTGTTGGTGACTTAGGGACACCTGCAAGCATTGCTGCTTCCACTAAATCAAGATCGATTGCACTCTTTGAAAAATAGGTTTGTGAAGCGGCCTCAACACCATTCGCGCCTGATCCAAGATAGATTTGGTTGAGGTAGCCTTCGATGATTTGTTCTTTCTTGAGATACTTTTCAAGTTCGATGGCATAATAGGCCTCTTTTATCTTACGGTCAACAGATCTTTCAGATCTAACTTCGGTTAGATAAATATTACGTGCAAGCTGTTGTGTGATGGTACTTGTACCACCAAGACGTTTACCAGAAGTAAGTGTATCTTTAAAGGCACCAATCAAACGAATGAAGTTAAAGCCATTATGTTCCCAAAATGTCTTATCTTCAACTGCAACAAATGCATTGATTAGGTTCTCACTCATATCGTTATACCTTACAACCGTTCTTAAGCCGTCGTTTTGGATTTGTTCCAGTATTCGACCTTCGCTATCGACAATCACAGAATTCTCAGTGAGAGATTTTTCGATTAGGGTTGGGTCAATGGGATCAACCGTTTTGAGAACGTTTGAAACATAGAAATAGACAATACCAGAGCCTAGCAATCCTCCGACGATCATAAGGATTAATAATACTTTCAGTATATTTAAAAACGTACCACTTGATTTCTTCTTTTTCTTTTTCTTCTGACTTGCATTCTTTTTAGGAGAAGCAGTTTTATTACTTTCCATTTAAAGACCTCCAATGCTTTAAAATGACACATTTCCTTACAGAAATTCTCAATGTATTATAACACATTTAATTAGGGGTGTTAAATCATTTAAGTGTAAATAATCTTTTTGTAATATTACGGTTTTATAGTATAATTACCTTATGAAAAGTAGGTGATATATTATGGAAGAGAATAAAGTTATAACACAACGTGCTGTTTTAGTAGGGCTATATCAGGGCTTAAAAAATGAATTTGACATTGAAGAGTCCATGAATGAGCTTGCTGAGCTAGCACTCGCTGCAGGTGCTGAAGTTGCCGATATTATCATTCAAAATAAATCGACAATTGAGGCGGCTACTTTTATTGGCACTGGGAAAGTAGAAGAAGTAAAGATTGCCGTTCAAGATACCGAAGCAAATATCGTCATATTCAATGATGAGCTGTCAGGCGCTCAGATTAGAAATTTGGAAGCATTGCTTGAAACAACTGTAGTAGATAGAACTGCACTGATATTGGATATATTTGCAATAAGGGCACAGACTAAAATTGCAAAGTTACAGGTTGAACTCGCACAATTGAGATATAGATATCCAAGATTAACAGGTCTTGGGGCTTCACTTTCACGTACTGGAGGCGGTATTGGAACGAGAGGACCCGGAGAACAGAAGTTAGAAATAGATCGACGTAGAATTAATGAACGCATCGACGAGATCAGAAGACAAATCAAAGATGCAGAAAAAAATAGAGCAGTTCAAAGACAGTTGAGAGAGAAGATGGAAGTACCTGTGGTGGCACTTGTGGGTTATACAAACGCAGGGAAGTCGTCTGTCTTAAATTACTTCATCAACACTTCACTTGAAGGTGAAGAGGATAAACGCGTCTTTGAAAAGGATATGTTGTTTGCTACCTTGGATACTTTCGCTCGAAGAATTGTTCTGGAAGACAAGAAAGAATTTATCTTAACCGATACAGTTGGTTTTGTATCTAAATTGCCACATAGCATTATTGATGCATTTAAAGCAACCCTTGAAGAGGCACTTGGTGCGGATTTATTACTTCATGTTGTGGATGCTTCAAACGATTCATTTAAAATGCAAATGGAAGTAACAAAACAGGTTTTAACAGAGTTACATGCTGGTGACAAGGATATGATTACTGTTTTTAACAAAATCGATCTCGTTCCTGGCAAGGTTATTGGTACCCAAGAGGATTCAGTTCATATTTCTGCAAAAACAGGCGAAAACATTGAGCTTCTCGTTGAAAAGATTAAGAAACACTTGTTTAGCAACATGAAAAATGCAGCATTTGTGGTGCCATATACTGACGGAAAAGCGACATCATATCTCTGTCAAACTTATCAAGTTAAAAAACTGGACCATCTAGAAGAGGGAACTTATATTGAAGCTGAAGTTTCTGAGATAGATTATAACAAGTACAGCCAGTATTTAAGACATGAGGAGTAGGGGAAATGAAACCATACAAAACGATTTTGAATGAAAGTGAGTTTGAACTTCATATTCAAAAATCGAGATTTATTGGATATGCCACACCCGTTGAAAGCGAGGAAGAAGCCGCTGGGTTTATAGAGCGCATAAAAAAAAAGCACTACAATGCAACACATAATGTGCCTGTTTATTTACTTGGTGACAATATGAGCATTCAACGGTATTCGGATGATGGAGAACCGTCGGGAACGGCAGGTGTTCCAATTCTGGAGATGTTAAAACGTGAAGGCATAACCAATCTTTGCATTGTTGTTACGCGTTATTTCGGTGGTATAAAACTGGGGACAGGAGGACTTGTACGCGCTTACACAGAAGCGGCTCAAAAGGTAATTGAGGAAGCTAAAGTTGTCGATAAAGCGGTTTATAGAAAAATGACACTTAAACTTTCTTACCATTTGCATGGAAAGGTTCAAAATGCATTATTACTTATGGAGAATGTCGTTTTAGAGGCTACAAACTTTAGTGATTTCGTAGAAGTTGTTATGTACGTCATGGAAGGCGACCAAGATCATTTGTCAGATCAATTAATTGATTTAACCTCAGGAAATATAGAAATTGAGATATTGGATGCCACCTATCTTACCCTTTATAAGGGGACACTGATATAGTTTTTTAAGGAAGTATTGGAGGTAAAAACATGGATGAACAAATTAAAAAAATGTTGGACCAAAAATGTTGGGCGGTAGTAGGCGCAACAGATAACCCTTCTAAATATGGTAATAAAATTTATAAAAAATTAAAGCGATTTGGATATGAAGTATATGCAGTCAACCCTAATTATACTGAAGTAGATGGTGACAAATGTTATGCGTCTTTGTCAGATTTGCCAAAAAAAGTGGACTGTGTAGATGTGGTTGTTTCGCCCAAACTTGCCCAGAATGCTTTAAATGAAGTTATTGAATTAGGAATCGAGAATATTTGGTTTCAACCAGATACCTTTACTGTAGACCTTATTGATCAATCAGAAGCTGCAGGTGTCAATACGGTTTATCTCAATTGCGTTTTAGTTGAATTGGATCGTCGATCGTTATAGATTGATCGTTAAAGATCAATGGTTAAACCGTATAACTTGTTATTGGAAAGGATGAAGTAGTGAAATGAAATACACAATTGAAGAAAAAATTGATTTAACTGTTAACTGGATTAGAGAAACCGTAAAGGGCTCTGGAACGGATGGTGTTTTAGTGGGACTGTCTGGTGGCATAGACTCATCAGTGGTTGCCTGTTTACTTAAAAAAGCATTTCCTCAAAATTCTTTAGGGGTAATTTTACCTTGCAAGAGTAATCCTAAGGATGCTGCTGATGCAGAGGCTTTGGCAAAAGCATGTGGTATAGATTTCTTCACCGTCGAACTCTCTGAACCCCATGACTTGCTTCACAATAGTATTCAAGCTCGTCTTGAAGATAAAGCTGTTAAAAACACGAGATTGGCGGATGCGAACCTTCGTGCACGTCTGAGAATGACAACTTTATACGGTATAGCAAATTCGCTTAATTATCTCGTTGCTGGAACCGATAATGCAGCAGAAATTTACACAGGCTATTTTACCAAATATGGTGATGGCGGTGTTGATATTGTTCCAATCTGCAATCTGCAAAAAAGAGAAGTTTTCCAGTGGGCGAAAGTGCTTGGTGTACCTCAGCAAATTATTGAGAGAGAGCCGACTGCTGGCTTATGGGAAGGTCAAACTGACGAGTCAGAAATGGGGACAACTTACAACATGATAGATGATCATTTGGAAGGTAAAACCATTCCTGATAAGGATCGTGAAATTATAGAAAGACTTCATAGAATTTCGGCACATAAAAGAACCATGCCGCCAGGACCACCAGTATTTTAACGAAATGACGAGAAGCTGCTATTAAGCAGCTTCTTTTTATATATGATTATTTCTCGTTTAGCTTTGAGCAAGAATCTTAAACTTGAGAAAGGCGATTAGGGGAGAGGGGAACGTTAAAACAAGTTTTTGGTCTTAATGGATTATATACAACAAAATTTGAGCCAAAAGCTATTAGGGGGGATGTTCAACTTCAAACAGCGCCAGCGAAAATTGTTTTGAGATGTTTAGAAAAGTTACTAAGGCTTTTAGCAAGTGATGAGAATGTTTCTTGGATAAGAAAAACTTTAAAAAAGATTAAAGATATGCTATGATTAGGGATAGTTAATAAACAGATTAGGAGAGATTACTTTGGGAAGAATAGGAACAATAATCCAACGAAAAGGTAAACAAGATGCTAAAAAAGCAAAAGAGTTTACAAAACTAGGTCGATATATTATGGTTGCAGCCAAAGAGGGCGGTTCAGATCCAGAATACAATGCAGCTTTAAAATCAGCAATTGAAAAAGCAAAAGCGGCAAATATGCCTAATGATAACATTGATCGTGCTGTTAAAAAAGGTGCTGGAGACAGTGATGGTGCAGTTTTTACAGAGCTGACTTATGAGGGCTATGGTCCAGGTGGTGTAGCAGTTCTAGTAGAATGCCTTACAGATAACACCAACCGTACAGCTGCTGATGTAAGAAGTTATTTTGTTAAAGGTAAAGGTAACCTTGGTACCAATGGTTGTGTGTCTTTTATGTTTGATCACAAAGGTGTTTTAGTGATCGATAAAAAAGATGGCATGGACGATGAAGAAGTTGAAATGGCAGCAATTGAAGCTGGTGCAGAAGATTTCTTAATTGAAGAAGATCACTACGAGATCTATACTGAAATTGGTGACTTTGCTGGTGTTCGTGATGCTTTATCAACTCAAGGATTTGAGTTTAGCATGGCTGAACTTCGTTACTTGCCACAAACAATGACGACACTTACAACTGAAGATGACATTAAGTTCATGACGAAATTAATTGACCTTTTAGAAGATAATGATGACATTCAGAACGTTTACCACAACTGGGAAGAAGCTTAAGCTTAGTTTATGTAAGCGTTTGTCAAAAGTGATGACAGATTTATGGTAAATATAAAAGTCTTCTCTAAGGCTGAATTATGATGTAGATAACACCTTTATTTATTGTTGTTTATTGTTAAGAACGACTTTGAATGGAGGTGTTTTTTTTGATCATATAAAATGGGTACATCCTATGAGGAATTATGAAAAAATGATCAAAATCTCTAAATAAAGTAAAATCATTACATATGCAAGGCATTTATAAGTCTGCATATAATAACAATAATTATGGGGGACAAAAATGAAGCCAACGATTAATGCAAACCTATCTTTAGTAGGAGTATCTATGGATTTGGGTGCTGGTACCGCAGGGGTTAGTTTAGGGCCGGCAGCACTTAGATATGCTGGTGTTGTAGAACGTCTTAAGAATATTGGTTATGATGTGAAAGATGAAGGCGATATTGTTGCCAATATGCATGCAAATGCAGTTACAGAAGGCACACACCTGAAAAATCTAAGTGAAGTAGCACGTGTAAACACACTGCTTTGTGAACGTATTGACTCTGTCATGAAAGCGGGAAGATTTCCACTTGTTATCGGGGGAGACCATAGTATTGCAATCGGCACAATTTCAGGTGTACTTCAGCATAAGAAAAATTTAGGAGTAATCTGGTTTGATGCACACGGTGATATAAATACTGCTGAAACATCACCATCTGGTAATATTCATGGTATGCCAGTTGCAGTGCTATTAGGTCATGGTCACGATTCGCTCACATCGATTGGTGGCAGTGATGCTAAGATTAAACCTGAAAATATCGTTTTTATTGGATGTCGTGATCTTGATACGGGTGAGAGAAAAATGCTAAAGGCGTTTGGGATAACAGTCTTTACTATGCATGAAATAGACCGATATGGCATGACTGAGGTGATGAATCGTGCGATTAAAATTGCGTCTGAAGGCACAGATGGTATTCATGTGAGCTTTGATGTGGATTGTATGGACCCTGTACATGCAATTGGAACTGGTACACGTGTACCTGGAGGGATGACTTATAGAGAGAGTCACCTAGCACTTGAGATGATTGCAGAAACAGGCAAGGTTGTCAGTGCTGAGTTTGTAGAGGTTAATCCAATTATTGATGTGAAGAATCAAACGGCTATGATTTCTGTTGAACTAATGGGATCCTTAATGGGAGAGTGGCTGATCTAGTTTTTTAAGACACCTATTTTTTAGGTGTCTTTTTGAATCCTGTAATTTATGGCGTCCTCTTTTTAATTAAGGTATAATGAGATAAAGGGTAAATAATTATACCAGCATGCAAAGGAGGAAGCATGAGTTTCGATCAATATGCACTTCAATGGGACAACGAGAGAAGAATTCAGAGGGCAAAGCG
Source organism: Fusibacter sp. (assembly GCF_057447755.1). Lineage (NCBI taxonomy): Bacteria > Bacillati > Bacillota > Clostridia > Eubacteriales > Fusibacteraceae > Fusibacter > Fusibacter sp. Next base: position 17,507 of record NZ_JBVBZF010000023.1, read on the forward strand.
CATCGCTGAAGAAATGTCTAATAAATTTACACAAGTGAGATATGAAAATGCACTGGAATTTGGCTGTGGTACGGCCTTGGTTGGATTCAATTTAATGGATAGATTTGACAACTTATTGTTGATGGATTCATCTGCGGGTATGGTTGAGATTGCCAATCGAAAAATTATAAACTCAGATGCATCTCATGTAAGAGCAGTTCAAATGGATCTCTTGAATGAGAGTATAGAAGAGCGTTTTCAGATGATTTTCAGTTCAATGGTCTTTCATCATATTGCTGATACTGATAAAATACTGAGTAAGCTATATGCTGTTTTAGAACCTCAAGGTGAAATTTGTATCGTTGATATCGATGAAGAAGACGGTCATTTTCATGATGATTATCCTGGTTTTGACGGCCATAATGGTTTCAATCATGAATCTTTAAAAGCGAAGTTTGAGTCAGCAGGCTTCAAAAATATTAAGGTAGAAAATTTTTATCATGATTTTAAGCAGACTAAGGACAAAGCAATCCCTTACTCACTTTTTATACTAATGGCATCAAAGTAATATGGCTTTAAGAATATAATGGAGGTTGTTAGCTATGATTGAAACAATATCACATAGTTTGCCTATTATTTTGGCCCTTATTTTTTCATTTCTTTTTTGGGCAGCAATCCGAATTGTTATCAACAGTTTGTTCTATGATAAGAAGAGAATCAAAAGTTTGGAAGATGAAGTTGAGCGATTAAACTCAGAATTGGAAGCCTACAAGCGCGAGGAAATTCATGAATGATGAGGGGGAAGTCTGATGACGAAAACAGAGCTTGTGAAGAAGTTGAGGCAGCTAAAAAAGCAAGAGATTTCCATTAGATTCGAATATAGACCAATGATAGAAGGGACGCCTTTAATCTGGAATCAGTTTTTTTCAACCGACGCGAAAAGTGATATGGCAACATATTCATTGTCAAAATTAATGGATATGTCCCATGATGATCGTAAAGAAGTTTTTACGTGTTATTTTTTTGCGGTTTACCATCAATATTATAAAGAAAATGGATTGCCATTGACACAATTATTTGATCAAGTACATTTAGAAGCACTTGGATTAATAGCACCAGTTACAGAAGAGCAAATTAAGAAAAGATTTAAAGATTTGGCCAAGCTTCATCATCCAGATAAGGGTGGCGATGCCAGTATCTTTGTTGAAATTCTTGAAGCTTATGAGAAGTTGAAGGAGAAATTTTAATGCAAAACTACATTTTATATCCCGCTTTAGTCATAACGGTGATATCAACTGTTTCTTACCATTTTATTCAAAAGTCCACACCTGCAAGTGTGAATCCCCTAATGTCATTACTTGTAACTTACTTAATTGCTGCAGTTTTATGTGTGGCATCCTATCCTTTTTTTTATAAGGGAAAGGACATTGTGGCTGAGTTTCAACAACTTAACTGGACCAGTATTGCACTTGGCATTGCAATCTTTGGCATTGAACTTGGATTTCTCTTTGCCTATCGATCAGGTGGTAATTTGTCTACCACAAATTTATTGTCAAGTTCTTTGGTTGTATTGCTTTTATTTCCAATTGGTATTATGGTTTTCAATGACCATGTAACGCCATCAAAGTTGATAGGGGCATTATTTTGTCTAGTGGGCATTACAATGCTAACCAAGTAGGGAGATCGATGTGAGTGATTTTATCTTAAGAGGCAAAGGCTTTTATCTCAAGCCTTTGGTTGACGTTGTTTGTCCAGAACGCTTATCTGAATGTTTGAATGATGAAGATCTGACACAATATATGCTCGATTTACCATATCCCTATACTGTGGATGATGGTGAAGAATTCCTAAGCTATTTAAAATCTGAAGCGACGGCAAAAACAAGTCTGGAGCTTGGCATAGTAAATGACAATAATGAGTTTATGGGTGTTATGTCCTTTGCAAGTTTGAACAGACAACACTTTAACGGTGAAATTGGGTATTGGCTACGAAAAGAATACCAAGGTCAAGGAATTGCCTATCATGCGGCACAGGTTTTGATAAAGTATGGTTTTGAGGACTTAGAATTAAAGCGGATTTACGCATATGTCCAGAAAGACAACCTTGAATCCATCAAGTTGCTTGAAAAGTTAGGGCTTGAACAAGAAGGACTCTTGAGGCAGGCAGGGTTTCATCGGGGCAGATTTATTGACCGGTTGGTCTATGCCATTATAAGGGAATAAAAATAATTTATAAATCGTGGGTTGACATTCCCCACGATTTCTTTATAATTAAATTATAGACCGACGGTCGGTCGGTTACGAATAAAACATCTAAATTAAGAAATGATGAAATGATGGGTTTTTAAAATTTTGGAATATGAGAATTCTAACTTTGGAAAATTAATGAGGATATCGGATATAGGGAAGGTGAAAAATGAGTACTCGTGAGAAAATACTGGATTGTGCAAAAAATTTGTTTTTTACAATTGGATATGAGAAAACATCTGTTCAAAGGATCATTGATGAGGTTGGCATTGCTAAGGGCACCTTTTATCATCACTTTAAAACCAAAGAACAACTTTTGGACGAATTAACAGACTCCCTCATAGAGGTGGAAGTTAATCAGACGATCGAAACCGTTTTGAGTTCAGACTGGGATGCAATTACTAAATTTAACAATATGGTTAATAGACAGAGTGAATGGAAAGTAAATCATTTTGAACTTCTTTATACGGTTTTGAAAGCCTATTATAGTGAAAATAATCATTTTTTTAGAGAATTAATGCGTCAAAAGAACATCAGAAATTACGCACCGATTTTTGAGAAAATTATAGAACAGGGTATTCGGGAAGGCACTTTTAAAACCACTTACCCAAAGGAAATGAGCGAGATGGTTTTAAGGATTTCAAATGTGGAGAGCGAGGAAATCTTAAATATCATGCTCAATCATTCTATGTATGAAGCGCCAGCAAAAGAAGTTACCAGAAGATATCAAATGCTGGTATACGCAATGGAGAAAATCTTGGGTGCTAAAGAGGGCTCAATTAAAATTGAAGTAGAAGAAATTATCACTGAGTTCATCGAGTTCATGAAGCAAAAGGAGGCATAATATGATACGTGTTAAAAATTTAAGATATACCTATAAAGGTGCAAAAGTAGAGGCCGTTAAAGGCATCTCATTTGAGATTAAAAAAGGTGAAATTTTTGGTTTTCTTGGTCCAAGCGGTGCTGGAAAATCCACCACGCAGAATATACTCATAAGACTTTTAGACCAGTATGAAGGCGAGATTGAGATATTTGGAAAGGATTTAAAGTCATTTGGATCAGAAATTTATAACCGTATTGGGGTTGGTTTTGAGCTCCCGAATCATTTTTTAAAGCTAACAGCAAGAGAGAATCTCGCTTTCTTTAAATCCTTGTATGAGGGTGAGACAAGAGATATTGACGAGTTATTGGATTTGGTTGGGCTAGGTGATGCAAAGGATCAAAGAGTAGATAATTATTCAAAAGGCATGAAAATGCGTTTAAACTTTGTTAGAGCCTTGCTGAACAATCCAGAAATATTGTTCTTAGATGAACCAACTTCAGGTCTTGATCCAGTGAATGCTAAGATCATGAAAGATCTCATTTTAAAAGAAAGGGCCAAAGGCCGTACCATATTTATCACGACACATAATATGCAGGTTGCAGATGAGTTATGTGATAGGGTGGCATTTATGGTTGAAGGTCAAATTGCTGAGATGGATAAGCCAGAAGAGCTTAAATTAAAGCATGGTGAAAAAACTGTTGAAGTTGAATATTATGATGGTGATAAAGGGGTTAAAAATATTAATTTTAATCTTGAGTCTCTGGGAGAAAATGATCAGTTTATAGACATTATAAAGTCATACCCATTAAGAACCATTCATTCTCAGGAAACCACACTAGAGGATGTCTTTATAAAAGTCACTGGAAGGAGCTTGGTATAATATGAGACGATTACTCAATTCTATTAAATGGGATGTTCGTTTTCAAGTAAAATACGGCTTGTATCTAGCAGGGGCAATACTGACACTGGTATGGATCGGCGTGCTATATTTATTCAATGGTGATGGTGTAAAATTAGCCATTCCCGTAGTAATGTTATCTGATGTTTCAACTATGGGACTCTTGTTTGTTGGGGCGATATTGTTTTTCGAAAGAGGACAGGGCTCCATTAGGGCTGTAATAACAACGCCTTTAAAAACCGGTGAATATATTATTTCAAAGGTCGTATCATTAACACTCTTTATAAGTTTATTTTCCATGGTATTAACTTTGGCAATTTCCATGCTTAAAGGTTTAACGATTAACTGGATATTTCTTATATTATCTGTGGTTTTAATTGCTGCTGAGTACGTTTTAATCGGTTTCTATTTAAGTACATTTTTTAAAAATTTTACTGACTTTTTATTGCCAATGGGATTATTATTTGGCGTGCTCAATATCCCGATATTTTCAATGTTCAATATCCCTGCAATGGAGTCTATTAAGACACTTCTATATATTTTACCGTCCACGGGACTTATTAAACTCCTCCAAGGAATTTATGCAACTCAGTCCATGGTGGATGTACTATATGCGATATTTTATAACCTCATTATGATCTTTGTGCTTTATAAGTTATGTTTGAAGAATTTTAACACAAAAATCATAGGAAGGGCAGGTGATTTAGATGCGTAGAATCATTTTTCTAATTAGGAATCAAGTTAAGCGTATAGGTAAGGACAATTTGCTTTTGTTGCTTTCAGTCTATCCCTTGCTATTGGCTGCCACAGGCAGATATCTAGTGCCCTATCTCAGGATGGTCTTTATTGATAAGTTTGATTTGGCACTTCATTACCCAGCCATTTTCACTTTCTTTATATTGGCAAATCCTTATATTTACGGTTCTCTAGCGGCATTTTTATTATTGGATGAAAGGGAAGAAAATGTTCTTGAGGCAGTACGTGTAACACCACTCCCGATGAAGCATTATCTCTTTACCAAGGTTACCTTCTTTACAATTCTATCTTTTGTATCGGGACTTTTTATAACTGAGATTGTTGGCTTTATGAAGCTAGGCCTCATGAGCTCTATTATATTAAATGCGCTTCTGGCCTTGGCGGCACCCTTCAATATGGTCCTAATAAACAGCTTCGCTAAAAACAGATTAGAGGGCTTTGCGATTGTTAAAGGATCAGGGATGCTCATCATGCTACCACTTGCAGCTTTTTATATGCCAGCACCCTTTAAATGGATTGTAGGAATTTTACCAGGTTTTTGGCCTGCCATGTCACTGAGTGCCTTACTTGATACGGGGATACAGGGGACTTTATATTGGATATTCACCTTGATCGGCTTTGTA
>NZ_JBVBZF010000024.1:0-22178 GCF_057447755.1 Fusibacter sp.
ACATCTGAATGGCCAAGCATTTCTTGAACAGCTTTCAAGTCTGCACCATTTTGTATAAGATGTAATGCGAAAGAATGTCTTAAAGTATGAGGTGTAATGCTCTTTCTAATATCAAGCTCCTCAGTATACCTCTTGACCACCTTCCAAAAACCCTGTCTCGTTATCCGCTTGCCATAGTAATTGACAAACAGCGCTTCTTCATCTGTTGTTACAATTTTGCTTCGTCCATCTTTGATATAGACTTCAACTGCTTTAGATGCCAAGGAACCCAATGGCACTACTCTTGACTTGCCATTGCTTTTACATCTAATATAGCCCATATTTGTATTGATATCGGACAAATTAAGTGAAACAAGTTCTGAAACGCGTATTCCAGTTGCATAGAGCAACTCGATCATCGCTTTATCCCTTTTACCTATTGAGGTTCTTAAATCTGGTTTTGCAATGAGCTTTTCAACTTCAGTCAAGGTCAGCACGTTAGGCATTTTTCTTTCTGCCTTAGGCGCTTCAATTTCTAAAGTCGGATTGGTACTTATATACCCTTTATTATGCAAAAATGAATAAAAAGTTCTCAAGGAAGCAACATTTCTTTGAATAGTCGAATTGGCCTTGCCTTGTTTCTTTAAGTAACTTACATAAGCAATCGCATCAACATGGCTGATTTTCAAGTAATCGCCAAGTTTCTCTTCTTCAATATAGACACCAAAGTATCTTAAATCTCTCTTATACGCTTCTAACGTGTTAGCAGATAAATTCTTATGATCTGTTAGATAATTTTCAAACTCCAATATATAACTACTCATTCCCCAAAACTCCTTATTTTATTGTATCGGAATGTGCTTTTTTTTAAAAGTCAAATTCCACTCTTTTGTATAAACTACACAACTTAATATTTTGTTTTTTGTTTGCTCTCTTTCTTTACAAGATACATGGCTTCATCTGCCTCATGCAAGAATTCACTAGGATTTCTATGCTTAGAAGGCTTATACTGTGAAAACCCAGCACTGGCACTTACTCTAAATCTATATACACCTTCTAAATTGACTTGTATAAATTCATCAGTAATCCTCTGCCAAACCCTGTTGGCTTGCTGTACGCCACATCTTGAAAAGATAATCATAAACTCGTCTCCCCCAAGACGTGAAATGACATCAAATTCTCTTAAATTAGATTGTATGGTATCTACAATAACCTTGATGAGCTTATCGCCCTCTTTATGGCCATAACGGTCGTTAACGACCTTTAAGTCGTTGACATCCACATAGGCGATTGTAAGCTCAAGACCCTGTAGTGACGCTCTCGTCATTTCTGATTTTAAGTGACTTATACCTGCCTCCCTACTGAGGACACCTGTCATTTGATCAATTTCAGCTTTATACTTGTAGCTTTCCAAATTATTGTCCACAATAAAATTTCGGTTGATCAATAAAACCATGAGCAGTGAAATGCTTGAAATAAAAAGATAAGTAAAAATCATATACAAATTTAAGCTAGAGGTTCCCGGTTGGTTAATGACACCTGTCGAAGCAATTTCAATGAGACTGGTAAAGGTTATCCTTTGGTATAACAGAATCGCACCAAAGATAATAAAATTGCTCAGCATCAACCGACGTTCAATTCGGCTATTGATGGATACAATATTTTTAAAAACCTTCATAATTAATTGATAGTACTTGAGTAAAATGAAAAAAATTACAAAATAAAGACCCACAATTGGAAAAAATTGCGTCATGAAAATCAGTCGAAAGTCTATGACTTTATTATATACTAGGAAGCCGACATTCACTGTAACCAGTGAAGAAATCACCTGAACCAAGTAAAGGATAACCACAGTGACTGAACTGATAAAACTCGAAAGGTTATAGAGCATCATCAAAATTAATATGATAGAACCGTACAATACTAAGATATGTAACAATTGAGTGCCGTCATAAAAAAACATAAATGCACTCAAATAAGCCACGGTTATCGCATGCTTAAAACGCGGCTGTTTGCTAAATTTTGGAGCTATGATTACCAAGCCATAATAAGTCATTAAGGCACTTATTATGGCAAAGAGTAAACTCAGAAAAACCCCCATAGTAAAACCCCATCTTTCGAAATTTCTAAAATTGAATTACTGCTTCAATTTCTTCGCTTTTTCTATCATTTCTGTCGCATGATGAGTCGTTGCCTTTGTCATTTCAACGCCTCCCACCAAACGGCCTATTTCATCCACTATTGCATCCTTGGAAATTTCTTTTATCATTGTCACTGTATTTTGCGAGTCAGACACCTTTTCAATCAACAAGTGATGGTCAGAAAAAACCGCAATTTGAGGTAGATGCGTTATGCAAATAATTTGACTCATTCTAGATAGCCTAGACAGCTTTTCACCAACAACATTTGCTGTGACGCCACTGATCCCCGTATCAATCTCGTCAAAAATCAGTGTTGGAATACTGTCTAAATGCCCTAAAACAATTTTAATGCCCAACATCAAACGCGAAAGCTCACCACCTGAAACAACCTTCTTAAGCGGTTTGAACGGTTGTCCCAAATTGGTTGAAATCATGAATTCCACTTCATCTTTTCCATTTTCACTTATCTTTGAAATGCTTTCAATCTCAATTTTAAAACGCGTATCCTTCATGTTGAGTTCAACAAGCTCATTCTGCAATCTTTCTTCCAATCTTTTAGAACTCTCTGTTCTAAGAAGAGAAAGTTCATCTGCCTTTAAATCATATTGCTTTAATAAGACTTGTTTTTGTTTTTCCAAGGCCGATACTTTTGCATCAATGGAATCATATCGATCGAGTTCATCGACAATTTCCCTTTCAAAAGCCAATATGTTCTCGATGGACTGTCCATATTTTGTTTTTAGTGCATTTATGACATCCAACCGTCTCTCAATGGTTGCATAACGCTCCGGATCAAACTCCAAGTGATCTCTATAGGCTTCAATATCCTTTGATAAATCATCAATGGCATAATAAATATCCTTCATTCGACTTGAGAAATCCAAAATTCGTTCATCAATGGTTTCGAGCTTTCTAAGGTCATTCGAGATGGTAGAAAGCTGACTGACGATACCTTCATCTATATCCCCTCTAAGCCAAGAGGTTGATTTTTCAAAACTCATTTTTAAGGACTCAATGTTAGATAAATACTCAAACTCACGTTCAAGTACCACATCTTCGTCCAATTTAAGTTGTGCACTCGATATTTCGTTTAACTGGAAGGTTAAAAAATCAACTTTTTTCACCTTGTCTTGTTCGTCTACTTTTAGTAAATCTATTTCATCATCAAGTTTAGAAATCTGTTTAAAAATCTCGCTCACTTCATTTCGAATTGCCTGTAGAGGCTCTCCACCAAAGGCATCAATTAAATTTAACTGATTGTTCCTCATTAGAAGCTTTTGGTTTTCATTTTGACCGTGAAGATCAATTAAACTCTCAGAGACTTCTTTCAAAATATTAAGTGGCGTAACTTGACCATTTATTCTCGAGATACTCTTTCCCTTTGCCTGAATCTCTCTGGCAATGATGAGGACTTCATCATCTACGGGAATGTCATATTCATTAAGTATTGAATTCACTTGATCATTTGTATAAAAGCTTGCCTTAATGGAGGCTTTTTCAGAACCAATCCGCACTGCATCTTTGCTAGCAGTTTCTCCCAATATCAGTCGCAAAGCACCTAAAATCATCGATTTACCAGCACCTGTTTCCCCTGTAATAATATTTAGTCCAGATAAAAAATCGACTGTAACATCTTCTATTAGTATGAAATCTTTGATTTTTAATTCAAATATCATATCGCCTCCGGCAATGCGTTCTATAATAAATCTTTAAACTGCTTAATGATCTTGTCAATTTGATTTTCGTCTCGGACAACTAAGAAAATCGTATCATCTCCTGCTATTGTACCTACAATTTCTTTTATATTAAGCGCGTCAATAGATACAGCTGCTGCATTTGCTGAACCTACTAATGTCTTAATAACGATAATATTCCCTGCATGATCCACTGAAATTACTGAATTGCGATAAATCTTAAGGAATCGATCATTGACTGCACCCTCTTTTTCTCTAATAGATGCATATTTGTATCGACCATCCTTAGTCAACACCTTGATCAATCTCATTTCCTTGATGTCTCTAGATACTGTAGCTTGAGTAACCTGAAACCCTGATGCCCTTAACTCATTTGCTAATTCATCTTGCGTCTCAACGTCTTTCGCTTCGATTATCTCCAGAATCTTTGAGTGCCTCGAATATTTCATAGTGCCTCCTTAACGATCATATTTCTACAGCTAACATACTTATTATATTACAAAAAAAACCTTTAGTAAAACATTACCCTCAATAAATTTCAAGCGGTAAAAAAAGTCTGTCCCGAGCCCTACCAAATGATATTGCCCAATACCCCTGCCAATGCAATGTAGTAAATTGGATGCTTTTTATACCGATAAATCAACCACATAAAAAAGGCAAAAAAGGCAAGGGCTTTGAAGTCAAGACCCACCAAAATATGTTTGAAATCACCTTGATCTTGGTAGAGTGATACCAATGCAACTTGAAGGGTGGCTGTTGCTAAAAGTCCTATTACAGCTGCCTTTAAGCCAATCAAAATGGCTTTTACAGAGGGATGCTCGTTAAAGTGGCTTAGAAATCTTGCCACGATTAGGGCCATTAAAAATGCAGGTAAAACCACTGCTACAGATGCCGCCAAAGCACCTATAATGCCATACTGCTGAAAGCCTATAAAGGTCGCCATGTTGATGGCGATCGGCCCTGGCGTGGATTGAGCGATGGCAATGAGATTGGCAAATTGAGCATTGGTCAACCAGCCGTGATCTATAGCAACACCTCTTAGAAGGGGGATCATAGCCAGTCCACCACCATAAGTAAAGGCGCCTATTTTAACAAATTCCCATATAAGTCTTAAAAATCCCATATCAGCTCACCTTACCCCTGTACATCATATGGCCCACAAGACCTGCGATAACGATTGTAATGATTGGTGATCCATCAAAAAACATGACAAATATAAAGCCTGAAAGCGCAATGACAAGTGCCATATAATCCTTAATCGATGACTTGACCATTCTCACCATGGAATGGCAAAGTAGGGCTAAAACGACAATCCGTATGCCTTTAAAGGCATTTTGAACCACCTTTAAGGATTCTATCTGCTTAATGACAGCCGCAACACCTAAGATAATGAGAATTGAGGGCGTAATCACACCGAGAACACATGCAATAGCACCCATGACGCCACCCAGTCTATAACCGATAAAGACTGCCGTATTGGAGGCGATGACCCCAGGTAAGGACTGGGCAACCGAGTAAGACTCCAAGACCTCGTCCATGGTAAGCCACTCTTGATCAGTGACGATTTCTCTCTCTATGATGGGCAGCATTGCATATCCGCCACCTATGGTCAATAAACCCACTTTAAAAAAGGCAACAAACAATTGTCGCCATTTTTTTAAATTCATTTCAATTCTCCTAGTCTATAATCAAAGCATTATGTGCTTCATCAACAAGTGCACCTGTATCAAAGAAAAAGTGATTCTCTTGATTTTCAGTTCTCTTTGCATAAGCAAGAAATTCGATGTTGCCCTTGGGACCTTTAATAGGTGAATAGGTCAGTGCTTTAACGTCAATATAATGGTTTGCACAAAAACTCATGAGTTCATCTAATACTCTCTTGTGAACCTTTGAATCTCTTACGACGCCACTTTTGCGAACGGCTTCTTTACCGGCTTCAAATTGCGGTTTTATTAAAAAAACAAGCTCTGCATCGATTTTCAATAAGGATACAGCCACTGGCAACACCAGCTTAAGTGAAATGAACGAAACATCCACACTTGCAAAATCTAGATCATCATTTATGGTATCACGTGTGATGTAACGGACATTTGTACGTTCTAAATTCGTGACACGTTCATCATTTCTCAACTTCCAATCCAACTGTCCATAGCCTACGTCAACTGAATAAACGTGTTTTGCGCCGTTCTGAAGCATGCAATCCGTAAACCCACCCGTTGAAGCACCGATGTCCATGCACACCTTATCAGCTAGGTCGATCTCGTAAAGCTTTATGGCTTTATCTAGTTTTAAACCGCCCCTACTGACAAAGGGCAAGACGTTTTCCCTTACCTCAAGTGTGGCATCAATATCAATTTGTGTCCCTGGCTTGTCCACCTTTTGACCATTAACATAGACAACACCTGCCATGATGACGCGTTTTGCTTTTTCTCTAGAATCTACTAAATTACGTTCTGCTAAAAGTACATCTATTCGTTCCTTAGCCATTAACAACCTCACTTATCGTCTTTATAATACCTTCTTCGTCAAGTTTCAACAACCGCATCAGGTCTTCAGTATCCCCATGTGGCACAAACTGATCCGGTATGCCTAATTTATAGAATTTAACATTCATACATATGTCTGGATTTTGGGCCAGAAGGTTTGAAATAACCTGGTCGCCAAAGCCACCATTTATAGTATGATCCTCAAGTGTAAAGATAATTTCAATCCCTTTAAGGAGGCTAACAAGCTTTTCAACATCAAGCGGTTTGATTTGCGAAATATTAATCACCCTTACATTTAGGGTCCCTGCACAGGCTAATGCAGTTTTAGTCATTTTTCCAGTGGTGATGATTGCTGTTTTTTGCCCTTCTACGACAGTCTCTGGCGAAAAATCAAAGGCCTCTTTTTTAGGGTTTTCTGCTAACTGATAAGCACTTCCGCGAGGATAGCGGATGGCAATTGGTCCCCCGGTATAAGTGAGGGCATAATCCATCATGTTTTCAAGTTCATTCTGATCCTTTGGTGATAAAATCATCATATTTGGCATATGGGAAAGATAGGCGATATCAAAGATGCCATGATGCGTTTCACCATCGTTGCCAACCAGTCCAGCACGATCTAGACAAAATACAACAGGGGCCTTTTGGATACAAACATCATGAATAATTTGATCGTAAGCACGTTGCAAAAAAGTCGAATAAATCGCCACATATGGTTTTATGCCATCAAGTGCGAGACCTGCAGACATGGTGACAGCATGTTGCTCTGCTATGGCAACGTCAAATATCCGTTTGGGAAAGTGCTTTGCATAATCATTTAGCCCTGTTCCATCCATCATAGCTGCTGTGACAGCCACTACATTTTGATTTTTATTTGCAAGATCAATCATTTTATCTCCAAAAACTTTTGAGAAATCCAATTTGATCTTTGTTTCTATACACTTGTTGGGATCAAATTGACCCACGCCATGATACTTGTTGGGATCCAGTTCAGAGTAAGTATACCCCTTGCCCTTTTGCGTTAAAATGTGAACCAGTACAGGCCCTTTCACATGTTTAATCATCTGAAAGGTTTCAATTAATTCTTTTAAATTGTGTCCACTGATGGGACCGATATAAGTCAATCCGATCTCTTCAAAAAAGAGGCCACCATCCACCACAAAATATTTTAAACTGTCCTTAAGTTTGCCTATGAAATCAATTACATTGTCACCGATACTCGGAATTTTTGACAAAGTCGCCTTGGTGTCCGTTTTAACCTTTGAATACGTCTCTGTCGTTCTGAGTTTGCCAAGTGCCTTAGATAGGCCCCCAACATTTTCTGAAATAGACATTTCATTGTCATTTAGAACAACCTTCATATTGGTTTTAGCATGACCTAGGTAGTTTAAAGCTTCAAGTGCCATTCCACCAGTGAGGGCACCATCTCCGATAACAGATATAACCTCATTGTGTTCATGTTTCAGGTCACGTGAAGTTGCAAACCCAACAGCTGCAGAAATTGAAGTGCTACTATGGCCTGCTTCAAAGATATCGTGTTCGGATTCCTTTCTTTTTAAGAAGCCACTCATGCCATCGAACTGTCTCAAGGTCTTGAAACCCTCACGTCGACCTGTTAAGAGCTTATGCACATAAGCTTGATGACCAACGTCCCATAAGAGCTTATCAACCGGGCTGTCAAAGACATAGTGAAGTGCTACAGTTAACTCCACAACACCTAGGTTTGATGACAAATGGCCTCCAGTTTTAGAAATATTATCAATTAAGAAAGCTCTTATTTCATGACATAGTACAATTAATTCCTCATAAGATAGTTTTTTTAAATCTGTAGGTGAGTGAATTTCATCCAATAATTTATACATTTCTGTCCCTTCTTCCTTGGAGCATGGCTCTATAGGTCCCTATTGAAAATATACTTCTAGAGACATAGATCACCTTTCCAGTAAAATCAACGACTTCTTTTGCGCGAGTAATGGCAATTTCCTTTCCTATGGCCTTGCCGCCAACAGTCATGGCAGCAACAACGCCACTGATGCCAATCGATAAATAGGGGTATAAGGACGGTGGTACATGATACTGATCAATCGCCCCAATGATAATGCCTATGGTCGTACCACTGATGATACCTGCAATATCGCCGATGACATCATTGCAGAAGTTTGAGACCTTAGAGGCATTTTTTATAAGTAATATGGAATATTTAGCACTTTTAACTTTGGCAGATGCCATAGCATGAAAGGGTCTTTCATTTGCTGCGGCAACTGCGATGCCAATGGCATCAAAAAAAATACCGATGAAAATAATAATCATCAGCATCAAAAATGCCGAAAAGACATTTACATTTCGCATTAACGCTTCAGAAACAACTGAAAAAATAACAGCGAGTGTAAATGTCATCAAAAACGTTCTTAAAATCCAACGATAATTAATCTTCTTGTTTGCTTTCAATGTATTTCACCTATCTCATTTCATAATGAAATCAATATTTATTAAACTAAATATGAATAATGCTTAGAGGTAATCAAAAAGGTTAATTCTGCGGCTTAGGTCTAGTAGGATTTCCCATAAAATTACTGTTATGTCGCCAAAACAGCGGTTTCCCTTTAAAATCTTATTTATAGCGTTTCCAACTATAAGACTAGACTACCACTTAGTCCACACTTCAATCCCTTAATGATCTATATAAAATAACAGTCTAGGAGATTTCCTCAACAGGCAAACTAATCCCTAGCCTCTTTTGCAACACCGGTTTTGATTAGCAATGATGCCGCCCTATTGGCCAATAGGGAAACACCTGAACTACCGTCCACCGCCACCACTCAAGGCAGGCTACACTACACATAACCTTTCGACCAAATGTAGGTTTAATCTTGCAAATTGCAAGTCTCCACAGATTGAGGGTCATTTTCCACATGCCATTGTGGAATGCCCCCATATCCTTACTCCCAGCACCAACCCGAAACTGGGCGTTTCAAGCAAGAACCAGGAACTTCATCGATGTGCCCTTTAGCGGATTTTTAGCCCCGCCTTCAGAATTAGAAGCTCCGACTAGAATACTGCACCTCTAAGCCAACTCTATCATATATTAGGGTTTGACTAGTTTACGATATTGGCGATGATAACGCCAAGAATTGCACCCACTGCAACTTCAGTAGGCTTATGACCAACGAGCTCTTTCAAGCGCTCTTCCTGTAAGTGCTTGAACTCATATAAGTCCTTAATAATGTCATTTAGAAGCTTTGCCTGTTTTCCAACAGATCTTCTGACCCCTGACGCATCATACATGACAATGAACGCCATAATCAGCGCTAGTGCATACATTGGCGTGTTGAAGCCAACTGTAAGACCAATGGATGTCGAGGCTGCCATGATTGTTGAAGCATGAGAACTCGGCATACCGCCTGAGCCGTGAAAGCGTTCAAACTTGAATTCTCTTTCTATTAAAAGTGTAATCAGCACCTTTAAGGTTTGAGCTACAAACCAAGCCAAAATCGACGCATAAAGCACTTGATTTTGAGCAATTTGATTTAAAGTATCCATTTCCCACCTAATTCCCGTTTTATTTAGCATGTCTGCTTTGGGTGTATTTTTATAAATAATAAAGTCTCTATTACATTATAAAACGTTTACCTCATTTTGTCGATAAACGTCCTGAATTTGCGCTTAATAATCTCTATTGACTAAAAATTTAACGGTTTCTATCAAGTACTCACTCTTAATATTCAAAAGTCGAATGCCCTTTAATATTTCAGATTCCAACTGCTTAATCCTACCTTGCGTCTGTTCGATGCCAAGGAGCATGGGATAAGTAAACTTGTCGTTCTTGATATCCATTTGTGTTCTTTTACCAAGCTTTTCAACAGATCCTACCAAATCAAGGAGATCATCTACAACTTGAAATAAGAGCCCTATTTTTTCAGCTATTTCTTCTACCTTGTCAATTTGTGCCTGTGTTGCATTCCCTAAAATTGCCCCTGCCTTCATCGCAGCAATAATGAGCTTTCCAGTCTTGTGATGGTTGATAAAATCAAGGGTGTCAACATTCATATCATCGGATTGGTATTTTATATCCGCAACCTGTCCGAGTATCATACCTTGACTACCAGATGCTTTCATGATTTCGGCCATTGCCAAGACATCTTTTGGATCAAAATTATCTTTAATCACGCGGTCCATCATAACTTCATAAGCTTTATTAAGCAGTCCATCACCTGCCAATACAGCCATATCGTATCCGTAAACCACATGGTTCGTCGGTTTCCCTCTTCTCAGATCGTCATCATCCATACAGGGTAAATCATCATGGATTAGGGAATAGGTATGAATCATTTCGATGCCAACTGCAAAGTCAATTGCCTTTTCATACACGCCACCAAAAGCTAGACACATCTCTATTAACAAGAGGGGTCTTACACGTTTCCCGCCGGCATTTAAACTATAGAGCATTGCTTCATTAATCAGTCTCTGAGCCTCAGAATGACTTTCAAAATGGGGTTCAATATAGTCTTCAAATTTTGAGATTTTTTCTAAATTATAGTTCATTCCAACTCCTAATACGTCACGGATTAAGACTTTTGAAAATCGTTGATATTGACTTCCTTTAAAGTGTAATCATCCTCAAGGATCATTTTAATTCTCGTTTCTGTCTCTTTTAAAATTTCAAAGCACTCTCTATAAACCTTGATGCCCTCTTCAAAATACTTTAACATATCCTCAAGATTATCATCACCATGCTCTAAAGAATTTGAAATTTCGTTCAATCTCGTGATTTTTTGTTCAAAAGAATCTTTTTTTGTTTTTGCCATTCTCAATCACTCCTTTTATTGTATCAAATATGCCCCTGAACACAAGACTTTTGCCCTAGCTTTAACGCATTTTTAATCTTTGACAAGTTCTTTGATAACTTCATCGATTTATTTGATAACTTCATTGATTTCTTCATTTACGACATCTTCTAAATCTTCATTGTCGGTGTCCTCAACAACCTCCTTGACGAGGGTCTTGACCAGCCCATCTCTCAGCATAATATTCAACGTTTCATCCTTATGCACTTCCTTCACAGACCTTATAAGCTTGTTGTCTTTTCTGACTATACTATACCCTCTTTGCATGGTGGATAACGGGCTAAGTGTATTTATTTTACTCCCTAAATGTTCTAGGGTCGTGGATGCCGTCTTAAGCCTGTAATTCACACTTTGAACCATATTATCTCGAAGGTGATCAATTTCACTGAGTTCTCTGGCAACACGATAGCTTAACTTGTTTGATAGCTGCTTAGGGGATGTAGATTCCAGTTGAAGTCTACAGCGATCCATTTTTCTTGTAAATTGCTGCTTTATGGTTTGCAATTTTTGATCTAGCATCAGTTCAATTTCTTCTTTAGATTTGATGGCAATCTCCGCAGCCGCGGAAGGCGTTGCCGCCCTTAAGTCAGCGACAAAATCTGATATGGTAAAATCCGTTTCGTGACCAACCCCAGATATAATCGGAATTTTAGAGCTGAAAATAGCCCTCGCCACTTGGACCTCGTTAAAGGACCAAAGTTCCTCTATAGAGCCGCCACCTCTTGAAAGTATGATCAAGTCCACTGGCATTTTGTCGTTAAAAAAAGAAATGGCAGAAACAATTTCACCTGCTGAAAATTCACCTTGGACGCGGACAGGAAATATCAACAATTCCGATAAATTAGACCGCCTCTTGGCCACCGAGATGATGTCCTGAATTGCCGCACCTGTGGGTGAGGTTATGATCCCAATCTTCTGGGGTAAAAACGGCAAGCTTTTCTTGTATCTTTGATCAAATAGACCTTCATGTTCCAAATCCTTCTTCAGGGCTTCAAACTTGATATGTAAAGCACCAAGACCGACGAATTCAATCATTTGCACATACATTTGATATTTTCCATCTCTTTCATAGAGGGAGACAGAGCCCTTCAAGTGAACCTTTTCGCCGTTTTTAGGGATGCGATCGAGCATTTTAACATTTTGTGAAAACATGATGCAGCTCATTTTGCTCTCTTCATCTTTTATGGAGAAATAGGCATGACCACTAGAATGCAAAGTGAAATTTGAAATTTCGCCTTCAATGAGCACTTGATTTAGAATAGGATCTGAGCTTATTAATTTTTTTAAATATCGCGTGATTTCAGTAACCGAAAACGCTCTCATCTTTAACAATTATTCAGCCTCCAATCTCATGCCTTGTGCCCTTGCGAGCAAAGCAATTCCAAGCGCATTGTCTCTTGAATACTCAGGTTTTGCAAAAAAAAGATTTTTATAACGCTGTTTTAATATTGTTTTGATAATGGTATTTGAAGCCACCCCACCCGATATAATCACCGGTAAGTTAGGATCAAATTCTTTAATACTCTCTCCAATGACATGTCCAATCGTATTAAAGACATACCTTGATAAATCCTCTGGTGGCATTTCGCCAATATACTTTTTAAAGTAGTTCTCCATGCCTGATATGTTAAAGCCCAAATGATTTTGAGTCGTGCCCTCTCCAAGTATTTTAATGCGCTTATAGTCTTCAAGGCTGCTCTTTTGCGCCATTTGGTCCATCTCCTTACCACAGGGGAATGATAGCCCTAAGGATACGCCAATCCTGTCTATCAGCTGGCCAAAGTTTAAATCAAGCGTTTGACCAAGTAATGCCACATTAAAGTCACCCTCATGATAGCCAACCTCTAGAAACTCAGTTGTACCACCTGACAAGTGCAAACCATAAAAGGCTTCAGGGATATCGTCAATCTCGCTAGTGGCAATGGCAGCCATTAGATGTCCTTCTTGATGTGAAAAGGCATAAAGCGGAATTTGCAATGCATTACAGAGGTTCCTCGCAAACAGAACGCCTGCATTAAAAACTGGCATATAAGAGCCCTCCACATTTCTCGGTGCGTTCGTCACCCCAACAGCCTTCAAGTTTGAGACATCAAAAATAGCGGTAAGCGCTTGAAAGCTATCCGCTAATTGGTGAACATGTTGATAAAACCCATCGGATTGTCTCAACCCTTTTGAGCCCTCTTTGACTTTCAATAAAACATTTTTTTCGAACAGGATGGCACCTGATGATTGCTCTATCAATATCATCGATGTTGTGTAACAGCTTGTATCAATACCCAGTATCATACCTTACTCCGGATTAATAAAGTGCTTCAATAAGCCGTTGATAAACTTACCAGACTTCTCATCCACATATTTTTTAGACATGTTGATGGCTTCGTTTACAGTAACCTTATCTGGAATTTCCGGCATGAGCTTGAGTTCGGTAACTGCAAGTCTCAAAATTGCCAAATCAATTCTACTGATTCGCTCCATGGTCCATTTTTTAAGCAATGGTGATATCTCATTGTCAACAAATGCCTTTTGATCAATAAAAAGACCAATGACTTCCTCAATGTATTTTTGATCGATTTCTTCTTCGTATTGTTTTGTCATTTTGTCAGCAAATTCTTTGTCAAATGTATTGTGTATGTCCATTTGATAAATCACTTCCATGGCAATTTCTCGACTTCTACTCCTGTTCATAATTCCTCCTATACATCAAATAATGTGAAGCAAGGCTCCACATCATTTTGTCATTTCTTAATATTGTCTTTCTCAAGCTTGGTGTTGATGCCTTCTATATTTACATTAACAGCGACAACTTCAAGTCCTGTCATTGATTCAATTGCAAGTTTTACGTTTTCTTGAACTTCCTTAGCAATTTCATGAATCTTTGCACCATAATCGACAATTACACTTAATTCAACTAGGACAACATTGTTGTTCATTTCAACATGAATGCCCTTATTGAAATTCTTCTTGCCTATCATTTCTAAAACATCGTCTTGGAAGGTTCCGGTTAGTGCCTTTATTCCTTTTATTTCAGATGCTGCAATGGTTGAAATTACACCGATAACATCATCAGCAATGTTCACTTTTCCATTTTTATATGAATCAATAATAGTGTTCTCTGCCATATCATTGCCTCCTATTCATTTCTCTATATAGACTAAAATCATCATTTTCTACGTATACACCATTATATCAAAGATGAGGCTTTAATACAACTTACAGATTTTACACATATATACCCCTCTAGACTTTAAAGGATCTGTCCCTTTTCTATGCTCAATCCCTAGTCGGTTTATGTATAGTTGAATCAAAAGATTAGGGACGGTCGTATTTACATCTGTAAATACAAGCCGTCCCCAATATTTGTGCCACTGTGGTTATTTACGCTTTTTCTTCCGTTTTTTCGTCGCCGCAGCAATCACAATTGTCTTCGCCACAACATTCACATTCATCAGAAAATTCGATGATTAGTCCACAACTTGGACATTCAACTTCTTCACCTTTGTCGATTAATTGACCATCAACAAAAATTGTTTCCCCACAATCAGGACACTCGATTTCCTCAAAGTCATCTTCAAGTTCGTATATGTCGTCTTCGAGTTCAGCAAGGTCTTCATCAACTGCTTCGATGTACTCATCAAGTTCCATAACAGATTCGCTGATTTCGTCTAATTCCTCATAGACTTCTTCCATCTCTTCTGCAAATTCTTCTAAGATATTGATGATGTTTAGCAATAATTTGCCCTCTTTAGTTGAATCACTCATTTCCATACCTTCAGCCAAACCTTTAAGATATGATACTCTTTCATACATATAGCTCATGTGTTTTCCCTCCTTCAGTGGGTTTAATTTTATTAAAACAGCTTACGCTGGTTTAAACATTAAGCTCTTGATAAGTACTCACCAGTTCTTGTATCAATTTTGATTCGATCGCCTTCGTTAACGAATGATGGCACGTTGATTTCAGCACCAGTTTCAACGATTGCTTTTTTAGTTACGTTTGTTGCTGTATCCCCTTTAACACCTGGCTCAGATTCTGTTACTAAAAGAATTACAAAGTTAGGTGGCTCTACTAAGAAGCAATTTCCTTTGTAGAACTTAAGTGTTGCATTGTCATTTTCTTTAATGTAAAGAATTGCATCTTCAACTTGCTCTTCAGATAATGGGATTTGATCATATGTTTCATTATCCATGAAATAATATAAATCCCCTTCATTGTAAAGGTATTGCATTTCCTTAGTTTCGATATGAGCTCTTGGGAATTTTTCTGATGGGTTGAAAGCTTGCTCTCTAATTACCCCATTGAGTAAGCTCTTATATTTTGTTCTAACGAAAGCTGCCCCTTTACCTGGTTTAACATGTTGAAAATCAACCACTACAAATGGTTCGCCATTTATTTCAAATGTAACACCTTTTCTAAAATCACTTGCAGAAATCATTTCCTACCTCCAAAATTATATTAAATTATATTTCTATTAGATGTTCTGGCGCTTTCGTTAAACGCTCATAACCATCTACAGTTACCAAAATCATGTCCTCGATTCGGACGCCACCATAATGTTCAATGTAGACACCTGGTTCCAAAGCAATGGTCATACCTGCCTTTAGAATGTCTTCACTGTCTTCAATAATCTGTGGAAATTCGTGAACCTCAATACCGATACCATGTCCGAGGCCATGTGTAAAGTATGTACCATAGCCATTTGCTTGTAAGAAATTTCTCGATATGGCATCCAACTTGCCACAGGATAAACCAGGTTGTATGGCATTGATCGCCTTTGCTTGGGATTGCCATACAAGATCATAGAGCTTACGCTGTTTTTCTGTGGATTTACCGACGACAATGGTCCGCGTAATATCGGAACAATATCCATTATATATACAACCATAATCCAATGTCAAGAATTCTCCATCTTCTATGATTTTATCAGATGCAAGGCCATGTGGCAATGCCGATCTGAGTCCTGAGGCAACAATACTTGTAAACGATGTATTTTCAGCACCTCTAGTTCTCATCTGGCGCTCTATTTCAAAGGCTACATCCATCTCACTTTGTCCTTTTTTAACAAAATTTAGGATTTCATTAAAGGTCTCCTCAGCGATCTTAGCAGCTCTTCTTATGGATTCAATTTCGGTCATACTTTTGAGACTTCGATAAGCCATTAAGAGATTCTTTACAGGGATGAGTTCTACGCTTTCATAGTGTGCCTTCATAAAATCGTATTGGTCAAAGGTCAAGTGCATCATTTCAAAGCCCAAAGCGCTTACACCATTTGTTATTAAAAGATTATATAAGGTTCCGCCACCCTGAATTGGGACGATTTCGAAATTCAAAGCACTTTGCTTGGCCTGTGTTAAATACCTTGAATCCACCAAAAGATATTGCCTATTTAAGGTGAGCAATATCATACAAGAGGTGCCGGAAAAACCGGATAAGTATCTGATATTGCTTGGATTGGTGATCAAGAATCCCTCAAGTTTCAAACTTAGCATTTGAGCCCTGATATTATCATGCATAGTCTAAGACTCCTTCTTGTAGGTCATTTCAAGTCTCTTGATAAAATCCAAGTCATGCGCGTATTTGTAGACGACTGCACGCTTGATTTTACCAGCTTTATAAAGCTCAAATAAGCTGTTGTCCATATAGGTCATGGCATTTTTACGGCCTGCAATCAAGGCGTGGGTAATCTCTTTGAGCTGGTCGGTCATAATGTAGGATTTGATTGCAGCATTGGGCAAGAGGAACTCATAAGCCAATAGCTGGTTGTTCTCTTCCAAATCAGGAACGAGCTGTTGAGATATAATCCCTAGCAGTGTTGAGGTCAATTTATATTTCTTGCTCTCGGATTTCTCTCTAGAGGAGGATGAAATAATCTTTTCGATGGTGGACCTTGAATTATTAGCGGATACACCTGCAATCACAAGTTTTCCTGATTCTGCAATCTGTAGTGCCAAATCAATAACGCCTTCATCTGATAAATCGGATATCATAATAATATCTGGATCATGACGCATGGCACCAACGACACCATCATATATACTCTGGCAATCTGTGCCGACGTCTCTTTGAGATATAATTGCATCATGGTGCTTGAAGAGATACTCAATTGGCGCTTCAACGGTTATGATATGAGACTTTTGTGTATGGTTGATGCGCTTAATTAAGGCGGCGATTGTTGTGGATTTACCTGAGCCCGAAGCCCCACTGACGAGGAGCAAGCCCTTTTGATAGCCAATAAGCTCAATAAAAGCATCTGGAATGCCAAGCATTTCAACCTCTGGAATCACCATTCTCAAAATTCTAAAAGTCACACTCGCAGTGCCGCGTTGCATGATGATATTGATCCTAAATCTGCCAAGGTCATGGACAGAATGGCTGAAACTGATTTCACCATTTTGATTTAAGCGATCCAGTTGGTCTCGGTTACAAATTGTCTCGACGATTTTATTGATCCTCAAATGGTCCATGGCCAATTGATCATCCATTTTTTCCAGTTTGCCATTTTTACGAATCATCGGGACAGCGCCAGGCACAAGATGTACATCTGACGCTTGCTTTTCAAGTGCATATTCCAAAAGTGCTATATATTCCATAACAAGGCCTCCAAATGACTAAATTCAAGAGCGATTGCTTATAATTTTCGATTCAAGTATTGATCAAAATCAATCAAGAAACCTTCATAGTCCTGGTTCATGTGTGCACTGGTCATCAAATAATCTGCCGTCGCTATGTTGGTTGCAATCGGAATGTTATAAAGTGTTGCAATTCTTAAAAGGGCTTTGACATCTGGGTCATGAGGATGCATGCTGAGCGGGTCCCAGAAAAAGATCATGAAGTCAATTTCACCCTCTACAATCTTACTACCAATCTGCTGATCGCCACCTAGCGGTCCACTGTTAAACCCTCTTACTGGAAGTTCAGTCGCCTCACTAATCATCTTAGCTGTTGTTCCTGTTCCATAGAGAAAATGCTTTCCTAGTGCTTCTTTATTTTCATCACACCAATGTATCATATCTCGTTTTCTAGAGTCATGTGCTATCAAAGCAATATGTTTAACGGCTGGTATGATGTGTACTTTTTTATTTTCAGTCATGTCGGACTCCTTTCTATTAGAAAAAAGCAGTGGTAAATGCCACTGCTAGTTTTGCTTATTTTTTTCTTGGATAATTGCGGTGACTTTGGTTGTCATGATGTCAATAGCGACCTTATTATACCCACCTTCAGGTATGATGATATCGGCATATTTCTTTGTTGGCTCAATAAACTGCTCATGAGCAGGTTTAACCGTTGTAAGGTATTGCTCAATCACAGATTCAAGTGTTCTGCCCCTTTCATTGATGTCACGTGTTATTCTTCTGATAATACGGACATCTGCATCGGTATCCACAAAGATCTTAATGTCCATCAAATTTCTCAAACGTTCATCTTCTAAAATCATGATACCTTCCAAAATAATGATATCTCTTGGACATACCTTAATCGATTCTGTTTCGCGATTGTGTTTTGAAAAGTTGTAAATGGGCTTTTGGATCTCTTTGTGGTTACAAAGGTTGTGAATATGCTCGATTAATAAGTCTGTATCGAATGCAAGCGGATGATCATAGTTTGTTTTAACACGCTCATCATAGGTTAAATCACTTTGATCTTTATAATAGGCATCTTGCTCTATGATCAATATATTCTCATCTGGCAATGACTGAAAAATAGATTTTGCAACGGTGCTCTTTCCAGAGCCAGTTCCACCTGCAACACCGATAACAATAGGCTTACTCATGGAGATCCTCCTTAGGTTTTCTTAATATATAATAAGGCTCAACCTCCGATGCCATAGGCACCTTAATAATTTGTTGAGCATGCGGTGCTTTTTCAATCGATTCACCTTTATCATTGATAATTTGTTCAATCACTTGTTCAGCTTGATAATAATTTGGACCGATGATTTCAATCTTGTCGCCAACCTTGAAATGGTTTCTCTGTTCAATTGTTGCCATTTTCGTTTCTGGGTCATAAGACAACACGACCCCTATGAAATCATACTCCCTAATATATGAACTTGAAGTATAGAGTTGATCCTTGTCTGTTGGTTTATTTTGATAGAACCCCTTCGTAAATTCCCTATGTGAAGCTTTCTTGATCTCATCAAACCACTCAGGCTTATATTCATAGGCTTCAGGGTCCTTATAATAAGTGTCAATGGCTTCCCTATAGGCTCTAACGATATTGGCAACATAGTAAACGGTTTTCATACGCCCTTCAATTTTTAAGCTGTCTAGTCCAGAGTTAATCAACTCAGGGATATTTTCAATCATACATAAATCTTTTGAGTTAAAGAAAAAAGTCCCCGCTTCATTCTCTTCTATGGGAATATATTCCCCAGGTCGGTTGACTTCAACCAACTGATATTGCCATCTGCAAGGTTGAGAGCACGCCCCTCTGTTTGCATCCCTATTATTTAGGTAATTGCTGAGTAGGCATCTGCCTGAATAAGAAATACACATGGCACCATGAATAAAAGCCTCAAGTTCAAGTGTTGGCGGTGTTTTTTCCCTAATTTCAGCAATCTCATCAAAGGAGAGTTCTCTGGCTAGAATCACGCGTTTAATGCCTTGTTGATGCCAAAAGTTTGCACTCATATAGTTGGTATTATTTGCCTGAGTACTCAAGTGTACTTCTAAATCTGGCGCAAATTGCTTTACGAACATAAAAGTTCCAGGATCAGATAGGATAACTGCATCCAGTCCAATATCTTTAATTTCATTGATATACATTTCCAATTGATGAATATCTTCGTTATGGGGAATGATATTGAGTGTTAAGAAGACCTTCTTGCCATAAGAATGCGCAAAATCGATGCCCTCCTTCATTTGTTCAATCGAAAAATTCTTGGAAGCGGCACGCAGACCAAAAGTCTGACCACCTATATAGACTGCATCTGCCCCATATATAATGGCAAATTTTAGTTTATCTAAATCACCTGCCGGTGCCAGTAATTCTATTTTATTCATTTCTTGATCCCTTCTTATAACTGATTGCAAGACCGTCACCCATAGGCATAATTGTCGTCTCTAAATTAGGGTGTTTGGAGATGAAGTCTAAATACTTTCTCATACGCTTTACAATGGTTATTTTACGTCTTACTAAATATTCGTTGGTTGCAACCATGCCCTTGTATAGGACATTGTCAGAAACAATGATGCCATTTTCTGATAAGAGATTGTAGGCCGTTTCAAAAAAAGCTTGATAATGCCCCTTTGCGGCGTCGATGAAAATGATGTCATAAGGGCCATCTAGGGTCTTAATTACATCTTTTGCATCTCCCAAATGTAATGTTACAGATACTTCAGGTAATATATCTTCAAGTGTATTGAAGGTCTCCCTCGCCTTTTCAGCCATTATTTCGTTTAGCTCAATTGTATCAATATGACCAACCTTCATGCTGTGTGCAAATATGGAGGCGGAATAGCCAATTGCAGTACCGATCTCCAAAATGCGCTTAGGCTTAGTAATATTAAGAAACACCGTCATATACTGAGCAATTTCAGGATGAATGATGGGTACCTTATGAAGTCCCGCAAATGTTTCAAGTTCTTTTAAAAGACCTGAATGCTCAGGCAAGAGTGACCTAATATAGGACTCAACATGTTGGTCTACAATTTTAGATTCCATTAGTTATTTCCTTTGCCTTTTTCTTTATCTCGATTATGACCCGCAAGTGTTTCGTTAAAATAATGAGAGCCATCATTTCTTTCAGTCGTTACAAAATAGAGATATTTTGTCTGTTCTGGATAGAGTGCCGCTATGATTGACGGCTCGCCTGGTGATGCTATAGGCGCAGGTGTTAAACCTGTATGCTTATAAGTATTGAATGGCGAAACGACTTCTAGGTCATCAAAAGTGAGACGGTCTTTACGCTCTTTCAGTACATATTGAATCGTTGCACAGGATTGAAGCATCATTTTCTGGTCAATTCGATTGTGGAAGACACTCGAGACAATCGGACGTTCTTCAGCAAGCTTTGTTTCCCTTTCAATAATAGATGCTAGCGTTACCACTTCATCTACTGTCATGCCAAGTTCTTTAGCCCGATCGTAATACTCCGGTTTAAAAACATCGTTAAAACGATTCAGCATTTTTTCAACGATTTCCTTCTCAGTGGCACCTCGCTTTACGATATAGGTATCTGGAAAAAGATAACCCTCAAGACGATATTGCCTGTCTACACCTTCAAGAAATGCGTATTCAAAGGTTTGATTCTCAAGAACATTGATGAAAGCCTCACGGTCTACAATACCTTCTTCTACAAGTTTATCGATAATTTGTCTGGTTTCATAGCCTTCAGGAATTGTAAACTTAACATTGTCCTCATAGATCTCGCCATTGGCAAGTTTTTGGATGATCATTTCAGATGACATGGACTGCGATAACATATAATCGCCAGCCTTCATTTTGCCATCGAGTTCAAGTGTTTTTGCCTTTGCTTTAAAGGCATTGACATTTTGTATGAGCTCATTTTCCAAAAGCAAGTTACCTATACTGGTTGTTGAGGCCCCTTTAGGTATTGTCACCAAGACCTCTTCAGTATTGTCAGGATTTACAGGTTCATTATATTTTTCCAAAATTGTAGCACATCCTGGTAAGAGTAAAACCATTACCAGAAGTGCTATTAGATAAAACTTTTTCATTTAGACCTCATCGAATTATCATAGATTCTTTTTCTCTAAACTTATTTATGATCTTTAATTTTGTGGATTTATAATTGTAAATTTTCTTTATGATTTAAAATGTAATTACACTTCCATAAAGATTGGTAAAATCATTGGTGAACGCTTTGTGTTTTGATAAATGTACTGGCTTAGTGCATCCCTAACCGATGATTTGAGCGACGCCCAATCCTTGATATTGTTGTTGAGGCATTTGTTGAGCTCAGCATCAACCACATTTCTTGCACCATCCATTAGACTCTCTGATTCTCTTACATAAACGAATCCCCTTGAGATTAAATCTGGACCGTTTACAAGTTCTCCAGTGGCACTTGAAAGCGC